>NZ_JAUBSF010000038.1:0-55933 GCF_036704615.1 Microcoleus sp. K4-B3 | reverse complement strand
GAACGGGTTAATTGGAAATCAGAGACAAGCTGCCTGAGTATAATTACTCACTACAAAAGTGACATACTCCCGATCGCTTTTGATTTCTTTTGAGGGATACGGAGGGCGATCGCATTCTCCCGAACCAACAGACTGCGGAGTGATGCCTAATAGCTGATTGCAGCCATTATTGAGACTTGTTGCAAGATGTCAATGTCGATCGGCAGTTCTTAACTTGTCGTTAGCTGATTACTCGTTCATATTCTTGTACGTAGCAACTGCCGAAGGCGAACTCCGGTTTAAATAGCGGAATATCCAATACTTAAATACCGTATCCAAGATAACTGGAAACGTCGCAATGAACAGAAATATAAACTGCCTATTTTCTGGCAGCCCCAAATGCCTCGATACACCTTCTAGAACTACTTCCCAGCCGTGAGGCGAGTGGAATCCGACAAACACATCCGTAAACAAAATAATTACGAAAGCTTTAGCACTGTCGCTGAGGCCGTAAATCACATCATCCATGAAAGACTTTAAAATCTCAATCTCTTTCTTGTTAGTGACGATAATCGCGGCAAAGGCTATGCAGGAAATCAAATCTGCAAAAATATTTTTAATAGCCCCACCACTTTCAGAGCGGTATTCCTCCGCTAGCTCAACTGCTTTATCGGCAATCTTCTTTTCCGTTTCTTCTAAAGAAAGCGACGGAGCCGAGCCTATTAACCTTTGAAATTTGAGGTGCTGCTCAAATCTCTCTAGTTCTTCCAAGGCTTCTTCTTCCAGGTTAACATTTAGGAATACTGGAGCATTTTGCTTGGCTCTAAAATGGTCAACTACCGGCCCGACTATAAAGTTTTTGGAAATTTGATTTGTCAACAGCGGAACTAAAATCAAAAGCAAAATAAATCTCAGAGAAATGACTGTTTTTACTTTGGAATTGCGGAAATTTTTAACTACTTCTTTTTCAGATTCCGGGTCTAACTCTTTAGTAATTCGATTCAAAGTTCCCAAAAGCGAGCGAGGCAATAGATTGACCTCTTCAAAGTTAGTATCAACCTCGCCCTCGTGAATTTGAACTGAATTAGCTGAACCTTTATTGTCGTCAGGTTGAGATCTGCTATTTGTAGATTTCACCTGCTGATTTACTGAAGTGGCAACCGGGACAATTGCAGTTGATTTACTATTATTAATATACTTGTCGATGACTCCATCAATAAACTCTAGCTTCTCAAACACAAGAGAGGCTCGATCTTTATTGTCGAGATGTAATCCGTGCTGATAATGATCCGCGCTTTGCCCCGCCTTCGGTTTTGCCCCAACTCGCTCCGGCAGTTCCAAAAAAGAACGGCTAGCATTAAACTCAACCATTCGGGTTTGGATGACCTTGAGGTATTTTTGCAGTTCGGATTTAAAGTAAGACAGGGTGCTGTGTCCGTAATCTCCCGATCGAGCGGAGATTTTTTGGCCGCCAAAATGCTCGTCTTCGATCGCCTTAATTGCTAACGCAGCATCATAAGCCTGTTCTAGGGCCCTGTCAGGCGTTTCTCGATACCATTGGTGAGCGCTGTAGAGATATTTTACAATCCTGTTCCAGGGAGAAGTATTCATAGCTAAAGCTGGTTAGTTGGCTGTAGACATTAGTGATTAAAGTATTCACGGTATGGTAACAAATTTACATAAACTCGGAACCGAAGCCTCGGATTCAATTTGGATTGTCGGAGCCGCCCGCAGTGGCAAAACCGCTCGTTTAGTCGAGCAGTTCTGCATTTGGAGCCAAACTGTCAAGCCTGTGCCACCAAAAGTTTCAGACCGGTGGCGTTCCGGGCGGCGGCGGGCCGGACAAACTGCCCCAGCAATTTTAGTCTTAGCAGCTAACGGAGACAACCGGCTAGAATTGGCCGATCGCATCGCCGTCGCTACCCAAGGAAAATATACCTTTCACTCGACAACACCCTTCGGTTTTTTTGAGCAGGAGGTATTGCTATTTTGGCCGCTGCTAGTTCAGTCGCTGGATTTGAGGGCTCAATTTCCCCTGCGGCTGCAACCTGAAACAGAACTGGAACTTGCCGCCAGAGTCTGGCGTCGCGAACTAGACGAAGGCATTTTGCAACAAACAGGGGTAAGCCCAAACCGAATGGTGCGTCGAACACTAGACTTATTACAACTTGCTGCTGTCAGCGGTACGCCGAGAGAAGAGATTCCCAGCATTCTGGAACAGGGATTTGCTGGTGACGGCGGCTCGAACAACCTGTGGACTAGCATGGGAGAGTTGCTGGAAAGGTGGCGGGAATGGTGCTTGACGCGGGGGCTCCTGACTTACGGGATTGTTTGCGAACTCTACTGGCGCTATTTGTTGCCGGATGCCACTTACCAGCAGCATTTGGCTTCTAGATACCAAGCTGCGATCGCAGACGATGTTGACGATTATCCGGCGATTAGCGGCCATTTGTTCGATCGAATGCTCGACCAAGGTGCGGCGGGGGCGTTCTCCTACAATCGGGATGGAGGAGTGCGTTTGGGCTTGGGGGCTGACACGGAATACCTAGCCCGACTCGAAAACCGCTGTCAAAGCGTGGAAAATTTGGACGCCAAAGCCGGTTTAGCCCCAGAAATTGGGGATTTAGCGGTAAGTTTAGCCGTTAATTCTGAGGGTTTTTATCCTTTAGGCTTGAGTTTGCCCGGATCGGTTCGATCGCTCCAAACCACTTCCCGGGCTCAATTGCTGCGAGAAACCGCCGAAATTATCGTGGATGCGGTGAAGTCAAAAGCCGTGGAACCGCAGGAAATCGCCGTAATTGCTCCCGGGATGGATGCGATCGCCCGTTATAGTTTAACGGAAATTCTCGCCCGAGATCGGATCGCGGCCACCTCCCTCAACGATCAGCGTCCCCTATCGAGTACGCCAGAGATTCGAGCTTTGCTCACTTTGTTAGCGTTAGTTTATCCGGGACTCGGCCGTTTAGTCGATCGAGACGGCGCAGCCGAAATGCTGGTAGTGTTGGGCAGCCAGAAACACCGTTCATTGGAAACAGAAGATTCCAACCCCACGTTCAATCTAAAATCTCAAATCCCAAATCAAAAATCGATCGACCAAGTGAGAGCAGGTTTAATCGCCGATCACTGTTTTTGCCCAGATATCGATCGACCTCAATTGCTGGCAATTACAGCCTTTCCCCGGTGGGACAGACTGGGACACCGAGCCGCTCTTGCATACGAGCAGATTGTGGAGTGGATCGAACAACAGCGGTCGCAACAGCAGGAGCGGCTGTTGCCGAGTCCAATTGCCCTGCTCGATCGAGCGATCCAGAAATTTCTCATGAACGATAGATACCTCCCTTACGATCGGCTAGCAGCCCTGCGCGAGTTAATGGAAACCGCCGGCCACTACTGGGAAATACAGGGGCGTTTGCAGCGCGTAGAACCAACAAACGCTGGCGACTCAGAAACGATCGCCCGCTTCATCCAGTTGTTGCGCCAAGGAACCGTCACCGCCAACCCATTTCCAGTCCGTTCAGAAGGCCCAGAAGCCCAAGCCGTCACCCTCGCCAACATCTTCCAGTACCGCAGCAGCCGCCGCGCCCACAAATGGCACTTTTGGCTGGATGCCGGCTCGCCCCTGTGGCTGAGCGGCGGTGCGGCGACATTGTTTGGTGCTCCCTTATTTTTGCGATCGCAACAGGGGCATACCTGGCAAACCGAAGAGGAAACGGCTGCCGACCAACAGCGGCTGCGGCGAATTCTGCTAGATTTGTTAAGTCGCTGTTCCCTGCTTTACCTTTGCCACAGCGAACTAGCCGTCAACGGACAAGAGCAAACCGGGCCGCTTCTGCCCCTCATTCACAGCTCTGTTTCTTGTCAGCAGTCAGCTTAACGCATTCGGCTCTTATG
The DNA here is from genome assembly GCF_036704615.1 of Microcoleus sp. K4-B3. NCBI lineage: Bacteria > Bacillati > Cyanobacteriota > Cyanophyceae > Oscillatoriales > Microcoleaceae > Microcoleus > Microcoleus sp. K4-B3. The sequence continues at coordinate 52,063 of NZ_JAUBSF010000038.1, read as the reverse complement.
TATTTGGCATTCGGCTTCTGAAGGCAAGAGGCACATATGTATTCGGCATTTGGCAGGAGGAAAGAAAAAAATATCAATACGAAGATTTTTATTTTTTTCCTTCTGGATAAATACCCTGGGCTGAGTCGAAGCCAGACTTGTACCTTCGATCGAAATGGGGCGATATTAAAGTATACCCAAAATAGGCATCAAAACGTGCAATCATTAATATTTTGAGATCAAAAGATGCCCGGCTTAAAAAATATCTGTAGCCGTTGCAGTTTTGATTTAGTATGCTAGAAATGATCGGGATTATTAATCAATTTTAAGCCAGATTTGTGGCAACAAACTGATACTAATCAGTTCTTAAAGTTAATCGGGATCGTCGTTTAAAGGAGCCAAAATAATGCCCAGTGCAGTACCACAAGGATTTCTCGGAAGTGGGCCAATATTCAACCTCGGGGGTGACGAAACGATCGGACCAACTCCGGTGACAGAGCCAACTCCGGCGCCGGCGCCAACTCCGACGCCAGAGCCAACTCCAACACCAACTCCAACACCAACTCCGAGTCCAACACCAACTCCCTCCGGGGACGACACATTTGGCGGCATAGACGACACATTGGGCGGAGGCACAGGTACCCTACCCGCAACGATCGGCGGCGTGCTCCGCGGCACAGAAACCAACGACTCCTTAGTTGCCAGTCCCGGGCCCGACGTGGTTTCCGGGCTGCAAGGCAACGACAACCTTCAAGGAGCCGACGGCGACGATTTAGTATTTGGCAACGACGATGACGACGTGCTGTTCGGCGCGACTGGCAACGACGTTCTAGACGGCGGTTCAGGACTCGATACCCTGTACGGAGGCAAAGGCAACGACTCCCTCGACGGGGCAAATAACCCTGACTTGCTCTACGGCAATGACGGCAACGACACGGTAATCGGAGGCGAAGGCAGAGACACGGCTTACGGCGGCAAAGGCAGCGACAGCTTGCGCGGCGGTGCTGGCGACGATAGCTTTTTGGGCGATCGAGGCGACGACATCGTTTGGGGCGACCAAGGTAACGACTCGCTCTTCGGCGGCGACGGCGAAGACTTGCTATTTGGCAACGAAGGAGGCGACTGGCTATACGGAAACGCCGGCGGGGACACATTTTTTACCGGCGACGGCGACGACATCGTATTCGGCGGCGACGGCGACGATATTGTGGACGGCGGTGCTGGCAACGACGTTCTTTGGGGCGAAGCAGGCAAAGACATAATGGCAGGAGGCGAAGGCAGAGATGTCTTCGTCATCGGTGCATTCAGTGCCCCCAGCGGCAGCAGCAGCAACGGCACTAACCCGCCATTTCTCACCACAGGCGGCCCCGACCTCGCTGATGCCGACATTTTCACAGACTTTCGCCAAGGCGAAGATGCGATCGGGTTAAGTGGCGACCTCAAGTTTGAAGATTTGGTAATCTTCCAAAGCACCGAGACCAAAGCCGGCAGTACGATTATTCGCAACGGCGTCAGCGGCGACTTCTTAGCAGTATTGCCCGGAGTAGACAGCAGAACCCTAGGGCGAAGCTCATTTGTAATTGCCCCCACAGTTCCCGGCAGCGCAACTCCGCTTCCCCTGCCGACGCCAACAGACAGTCCGACGCCGACGCCGACAGCAAGTCCGACGCCGACGCCGACAGCAAGTCCGACGCCGACGCCGACAGCAAGTCCGACACCGACGCCGACAGCAAGTCCGACACCGACGCCGACAGACGGTCCGCCACCGACGTTCCCGACGCCGACAGCAAGTCCGACGCCGATTTTCCCGACGCCGACAGCAAGTCCGACGCCGACGCCAACGTTCCCGACGCCGACGCCGACGCCCATCCTTAACCAGCCTCCAAGAGCAGTTAACGACAACTTCACCACGGTTGCGGGTCAAGAACTCAGTCTCAACGTTCTGTTGAACGACACTGACGCGGACAAGAACATTCTTACTGTCACGACTTTTACTCCAGCAGGCAAGGGGAGCCTGGTTCCCCTGGGTGGCGGCGTATTCAAATACACGCCGAATCAGGGGTTCTCGGGTACTGACAGCTTCAGCTACTCGATCTCAGATGGCAACGGCGGCACAAGTCAAGCGGTAGCAACCATCCGCGTCAGCAGCCCGCCGCAGCTAGTAATTAACGATGGTGTGGTGGTTGCCAAAAGTTCTCCTACCCAGACAATCACCGCAGCGGATTTGTTAGTCACCGATCCCGACAACACGCCGTCGGAAATCTTTTACACGATTACCAAAGCCCCCGACGCTACCAGAGGTTTTGTCCAAAGGGGCACCACCTTTCTCAACGTCGGCGGCAAATTCACGCAAGACGATATCAACAACAACATTGTCAAATACAACCTGCTGGCGACAGGTGGCAGCGACAGTTTCACGTTTACAGCCTCCGACGGGTCTGCAACGATCGGGCCGGCATCCTTCAGCATCACGGTGGTAGATAATATTGTCGATCGCAGTGCACTGCCGGCTAGCACATTTACAGGCAGCAACCTCAGCGACTTCATCCTCGGCGGGACTGGCGACGATACCCTCTCTGGGGGCGACGGCAACGACATCATCGACGGCAGTGGCGGCAACGACCTCGAATTCGGTGAAGCAGGAAACGACTCGGTGGTGGGTGCGATCGGCAACGACTCCCTCGACGGCGGACTCGGCAACGACACCCTCGACGGCCAAGACGGCATAGACTCGCTGATCGGCGGACTGGGCAACGACCTGATGTTCGGCGGCAATGACAATGACAACCTCTTGGGCGGTGACAACAACGACACCATTGACGGCGGAACAGGCAATGACTCGATATTGGGAGAATCCGGTGACGACTCGATACTTGGAGGACTCGGCACCGACACCTTACTTGGTGGCATAGGCGACGACTCCCTCGACGGCGGTGCAGGCGACGACATCCTCGACGGCGGACTGGGCAGAAACTTGCTCGACGGCGGTATCAATAACGATTCCCTCTCCGGTGGCGACAGCGAAGACACGATTTTGGGTGGAGAAGGCAACGACACAGGACTAGGAGGTGCGGGCAACGACTACGTGTTGGGCGAGGCCGGCAGCGACTCCCTCGACGGCCAAGCGGGCGACGACACTCTCGACGGCGGTGCCGGCAGCGACTGTCTCAGCGGCGCCTTCGGCAATGACTTGGTGTTGGGCGGCGATGACAACGACTCGCTTTCCGGCGGTGCGGGCAATGACATTTTGGGTGGCGGTGCCGGTTCTGACTTGCTCACTGGCGATGCTGGCGATGATTTCTTCTACTACGAAACTCCCAGCGAAGGCGTGGACGTGATTGCGGACTTTAACGCCAGTGGCAGCGCCACCGACAGATTCTTGTTCAGGTCGTCAAATTTCGCCGGCTTAACCAACTCGGGAACTACTCTCGATTTCACCAGTTTTATCGTCAGGAATATCGGGTCTAGCGGCGACAACATCAGCAAGCAATCAGTCATTTTGTTTGAATCTAAATTTGATAACGCTCAAGCAGTAAATGCAGTGTTGAAGAATCAAAACGGTTCGAGCAAGACGGGAGCTTTCTTCGTGTACCTGAACAATACTTTTAACAAGTACGTTCTCGGCTTCGACCCGAATGTGGCAGATGACAGTCTCCCAGCTTTCGATTTGGGAGTTTTGAATTCTATTCCTACAGTGCCGGGAGCGCTCAGCACCGTCATTACTGCATCTGACTTTAAGTTTATTTAGTAGTTTTTGAGTAGCGTCGCAAGGAGTCGGAACAATGCCAAGTGCAGTACCAGCAGGTTTTCTCGAAGGGCAGCCACCGTTCGTGTTAGTGAATGAGAACGGGGATATTTTGGATATCATCGGCACGGTACCGGACCCGATGACGGGGACGGACCCGACGATGACCGGGACTTCGACAACGATGACCGGGACTTCGACGACGATGACCGGGACGGGGACTTCGACAACGATGACCGGGACTTCGACGACGATGACCGGGACGGGAACTTCGACAACGATGACCGGGACTTCGACGACGATGACCGGGACCGGGACTTCGACGACGATGACCGGGACTTCGACGACGATGACCGGGACGGGCCCGGACATTTCGATCACCCCGGTGCCCCGGCCAACTCCGACAGTTCCCACGCCTCCCCCAGAGCCAGTTTTTGTCGATGGCTTAGTTGTGGGAAATGATGGGAATAATTATTTAATCGGCAGCTTGTTCAATGACACGATTTCCGGGGGTGGCGGCGACGACACGCTTCTGAGTCGGGACGGAGACGATCTAGTTAGGGGCGAAGACGGTAACGATTCTCTCAACGGCGGCGCTGGTAAAGATATCGTTGAGGGCGGGCGCGGCAATGACACGGCGCGGGGCGGTAAAGGCGATGACTTGGTTTCTGGCGACCAGGGCGATGACGTAGGTTTTGGCGACCAGGGCAACGATATTGTCTTCGGTTCTGAAGGCAACGACTCGCTGTACGGCGGTAAAGGCAATGACTGTCTGCGCGGTGGTGGCGAGGACGACCTGATTTTTGGCGACAAGGGCAATGACACTGTTTTTGGCGACACGGGTAACGACTGCCTGATTGGCGCTGGGGGCAATGATATTTTGTTGGGCCAGGAGGGCGGGGATGTCATCACCGGCGGTGTTGGTAACGATACTGGTGACGGCGGCGAGGGTGATGACCTGATCTTCGGGGGCGACGGGAATGATTCTCTGTCTGGAGATGCTGGGGATGATATTCTTTCGGGCGATCGCGGATCGGATACTCTGACAGGAGGGGACGGATCGGATATCTTTGTTCTCGGTAGGGTGGGCACGTCGCCTGCTGGCAACGGGTTTCTCACTACTGGCGGCCGCGAAATCGGCGATGCTGATGTAATTAGAGATTTTAATGCGGGAGATTCGATCGGTCTGGCTGGAGGTCTGAACTTTACAGAGTTAGAAATTTTCCAGGGCCAAGGCTCGAATTCTAGCAACACGATTATTACGGACAGGCGAACTGGGGAATTTTTGGCGGTGTTGATTGATGTTCGATCGAACTCGCTAGATGAATCTAGGTTCACTACAGATCAAATACCGCGCGTAGACGACAATCCTTTCACCATTCAGGGGACAAGTGCTTCTCCGACACCGACGGGGACAAGTGCTTCTCCGACACCGACGGGGACAACTCCTTCTCCGACACCGACGGGGACAACTCCTTCTCCAACACCGACGGGGACAACTCCTTCTCCAACACCGACGGGGACAACTCCTTCTCCGACACCGACGGGGACAACTCCTTCTCCAACTCCGGCGACGACTCCGACACCGACGGGGACAACTCCTTCTCCAACTCCGGCGACGACTCCGACTCCGGCGACGACTCCAACTCCGGCGACGACTCCAACTCCGGCGACGACTCCAACTCCGGCGACGACTCCGACTCCGGCGACGACTCCAACTCCATCACCAACTCCGACTCCATCACCATCACCGGGGACAACTCCGAGTCCAACTGCGTCGCCGGGAACAACTCCGAGTCCGACTCCGGCACCGGGGACATTGCCGACACAGGTTCCGAGTCCGACTCCGACTCCGACTGCGGGCGGGACAACCCCGAGTCCGAGTCCTTCCATCGTCCCGACTCCAACTGCTACGACCCCAACTCCTCCGCCTTTCGGCGGGGGACCGACTCCGCCCAGTTTTACATCTCCGACTCCTAACCAGCCGCCGATCGTGGAAGCGGGCAAGACGTTGACTGGTTTGCAGAATTTGCCTCTGTCTCTGAGCATTTCGGCGCCCAGCGACCCGGAGGGCCAGCCGCTGTCGATCGCGGTAGTCGGACTTCCCAATCCTACTTTTGGTCAGGTAATTACAGGTACGAACCCCCTCACCGTGAACCAAAAGTTAACAGTTCAGGATTTACTCGGGCTGAAATTCCAACCTGGAACAAACGCGATCGGGCAAGCCGGTTCTTTCAGCTACAGCGTAGCTGACGACCAAGGCGGCACGGCAGCAGCGTCAGTGGCGATTAACATCAATTCTTTCGATACCTCCGTAACTGTTCCAACTACCCTGTCGCCCATTGCTGTCAATGACGGCATCGTATTTACGAGTACGAATAATTTGCTGCCCACTTTCATCGACGTGCTGGCGAACGATTCCAGCCCGCAAAAAGGGCCGCTCAGCATTATCAATGTCAGCACACCGCAACTGGGGATAGCTGTAAATCTTGTCTCTCAAGTGCAGTTCATCCCCGGCAACGTAGCGGGTACAACTGCTTTCACCTACAGCGTCAGCGACGGGTTCGGGACAATTCCGGGCGTAGGTACTGTCACCGTTCAAATATTGCCGGCTGATAGCGGGCCTAACAATTTGGTTGGGGGTTCTTTGCCGGACAATTTGAACGGTTTAGCGGGCAGCGATACTATTGACGGTCAAGGCGACAACGATAGCATGGACGGCGGTTTGGATAACGACGTGCTCGTAGGCGGCCTCGGCGCAGATACCATGACGGGGGGCGGCGGCAGCAATCAATTCCGCTATACCAGCCCTGCACAAGGTGGGCCGGCTTTTGATGCGGCTTCTTCGGCGGCGATCGATGCTGCGATCGCGGCGGGCGGATACGATGTGATTACTGATTTTAACGGTCTCGGTGTGCCGATCGCCGATCAGTTTAATTTTGCCCCCGGATTTGCCAATCTCAGCGGTAACACCCAAGTTCTGCTGGAAGTGCAGACAACTGTTTCTGCAAATATTCTGGGAGGAACTGCTTTCTTGTTTGCCTACGATTCCGGTGGCAATACTTACATCATTTATGACGGCAATGGCAATAACGCCACCGGCAGCGACTCTCGCATTTTGGCGAAGTTAAATGGTGTAACGGGGGTTTCTTCTCTTTCGGAATTTGACTTTACTTTTATCTAAAAAGATAAGAGGTTTTTAACCGCAAATTAACGCAGATAAACGCCGATATTCTTGGCAGTTTATCTGCGTTAATTTGCGTTAATCGGGGGTTAAAAATTAAATTTCATTATGTTCAGAAAACAATCCCAATAAAGGGCCGAGAATAGCGCCGAAAACAAAGCCGCCGGCGTGGGCCCAGTAAGCAACTCCGCCGGATTCCATGCCGACACTTGCCGGCGCATTCAACGAAGCCAACCCGCTCAATGCTTGCTGTGCAAACCAAAACCCTAGAAAGAAGAAAGCGGGGACTCTGACGGTGGTAATAAAAATTCCCAAGGGAAGCAGTGTCAGAACTTTTGCTTGGGGATATCTGAGAATGTAAGCTCCCATGACGCCTGCGATCGCGCCGCTAGCACCCAGGGACGGAATGGGCGATGCTGAGGAAAAAAACCACTGAGTTAGTGATGCTAAAACGCCACAAGTAAGGTAAAATATTAAAAATTTGACGTGTCCTAAACGATCTTCTACGTTGTTGCCAAAAATCCACAAAAATAACATATTTCCGGCAATATGGAGAAAACCTGCGTGCAGGAATTGGGAGCTAATTAGTGTCGTCCATTCGGGAAATGGCGAAAGTGGCAGAGCAACCCGACACATATTGCTTAACTGACAAGGAACTACGGCCCAAGAGTAGAAGAATTGGGTTAATTGTCGATCGCCTAAACTGAGTTCGTACAAAAATACTAATATGTTTGCGGCAATCAGCCCGTAGGTGACGTAGGGAGTGATACTAATGGGATTGTCATCGCGTAAGGGAACCACAGCCTTTTTTTCCTCATCAAAATATTGGCAACACAGTAGCGCATTTATAGCCCAGGTGTCTCCTGTCTAAAGGAAGAGGGAACAAGCCAATCGATTTTAGATTTTAGATTTTAGATTTTAGATTTTAGAATTGAAGAATTGAAGAAAGCGACTTGACGGATGTATCCGGGGGCTGGTTAATCGATTTTAGATTTTAGATTTTAGATTTTAGATTTTAGAATTGAAGAAAATGACTTGACGGATGTATCCGGGGGCTAGTTATCGGATACTATATTTTTTATTGGTGCACGCATGAATCCGGGGGCTTGTACCGCCCCCCGATGCCGCAAGCTTCCTTCAAACCCCCCGTGTCCCGCTGAAAAAAAAATAAAACCCATTTAATAAAACCCTCCACCTTGCAGTTAGTTGAATATCTGCTTTTTAGTGTTGGGTTTTATTTTACCGCAAAAGCGTAGATTGTAGGATTGCAGAGCAAGTTTGTAGTTGCGATATTGGTGCGGGTTTTCACCTCTCAAAAAAACTACAAACTTATTTATCTCCTTGCTGATTACATTTTTACAGCAGGGCTAGTCGAAGGTTTAGGCGACTTAATTTCCTGGGAAACTGCACGGGCGCGGTAGAGTTTAGCAACGGCTTGCTCGCACTTGGACAAATCAGATTCTATCTCTGTCAAAATGGCAGTTGATACGGGATCTGTGAACTTCACCCGCAGGTTGTTGATATCGACAACACCGGTTTGCAAATCACCCAGAGTGCTCCGCAACAAGAACGTTTCATCGGTTCCTTGCATCGAGGCTTTTAATTTAGCGTATTTGTCAGCAATTTGGGCGGGAATTGAGGGTTTTTCGCCGAAATCGTTGAGGCGTTTTTCGAGAGCGAGGATGTGGTGCTGTTTATTTTGAATGATTTCTCTCAAGAGCGATCGCAAATCGCTGTCTTGAGTTTTTTCCGCATAATTTTGAAAGGCTTCGCAAGCATAGCGTTCCCCTGCGAGGGCAGTATTCAAACCTTTAACAATGTCGCCTTGTGTTGAGCCACCCCAACCATTAGCTAATTTCCACCATTCTGCACTTGTGTCAGTTTCTTCTGGCAAACCGACTGCTTTTCCGCCGTAACCGAGGCGAGCCAGAATTGCGGTGGTAAATATTGCTAAATCTCCCGGTTGGCGGGAAGTGATCAAATTGCCGTCAACTACTAAAGCTTCGTTGATGTAGTTAGCTCCGGCATTGATCATGTCTGTTTTAATTGCCAAGAAACCCGTCGCGTTTTTGCCTTTCAGCAAGTCTGCTTCAATCAAAACTTGCGGGCCGTGGCAAACAGCAGCGACGATTTTTCCTTGCTCAAATGCTTCACGTACAAAATGTACTGTATTGGGATTAGTCCGCATTGTATCGGGAGCCATACCGCCGGGAATTATCACTGCATCGAATTCTGCGGGCACTGCTTCAGTGGTAGTTCCGTCAGCTTGCATGGCAAGTTTTCCTTGTTTCCCTGCATACTTTTCGTTTGTCCGCGAACCGAGGACAACTACTTCAAATCCTGCTTGTTTTAAGCCATTGTAAGGAACTAGAAATTCCGAATCTTCAACTCCATTTTCGATGAGTATGGCAACTCGTTTGGTTTGGCTATTGTTATCGGCTGTCATAATCAGTTTCCCTTAAGCTAGTCTTTTCTATAAACTTAATTCATTTGTTGCTGTTTTCGCGTCTGGCTAAAGTGATAAATTGGTTCTAGGAAAAATGTGCCTTCGTGAGTCTTTGGAGGTAGTCGTAAAGTGCCCGATGCGCACCCTACAATTAGATGTTTTGTGCAAGTTGTGCGATCGCATCAATGCACGTAAGAGGCTCCATTAATGTCGATCGTAGTCCCGGTAGCGTGCGCAGCCAAACCCGACGCTAAAAACGCGATCGTATTGGCAACATCTTGAGGAGGAGCGATTTTGCCGATCGGAATATCGCGCACGATTTCAGCTTCCCCATACTCCTGCACAAGGCGAGAAGACAACCAACAATCTGTGAGTCTTTTTTGGGGTTCACAGACAAATCCAGGTTATTGACAGAAAAGCCGAGTTGTGGCAATGGTTACTGTTGAAATGGGGTCGAATTAGCGGACGAACTCAGTAATAACCCTGGATGGCAACCCAGGAGGGGATCGCGGTCATTCGATTTTAGATTTTAGATTTTAGATTTTGGATTGACCCCACGGATCGAGTCGGGGGCTTGAGGATTTTAGATTCCAGATGCTTTCGATTGATCCGTGGAATCAATCACGTGGCGGGTACCATCAAGAAATTCTTGGTCATGGAGAGGAGGAATAAACGAACTAGAGGCTTCATGGTGAACAAAATTGGTCGAGTTTATTTGATGTTTGATAAGCTTTAATATGAATACTGTTCCTACAGTACCAGGCTAGTGAAATTCAAGCACTATCACTTTATTCACCCTCCTAAACTCTGAATTTGGTCAAAAATGAAGTTTAAAAACGCCCTATTCTCTGCTGTCGTCACCTTTTCAACCCTGGCGATCGCCTCAGCAACCCAAGCTCAAACCGTTAATTCTCGCTGTGACATTTATCCCAGGGGGGAAGACCGCGCATCGAAAGTCGTCAATTGCACCTTCTCTCAGCGTCAAGGCTTTATCCGCATTCAACGGGAAGATGGCATTACCTATGAACTCAAACCCAATGGTGAGAACGAATATCTGTATAAAAACCAGATGTCAGTTCTGAGAGAAAATGACGGCCCGGCGACCATCTTTCGTTTTAGCGACGAATCGGTTTACGTCTATCAAAACGAACGCGCTCCCTCTTCCGCGTCTACTATCAACAAAGGTAATACCCCTGAAAACCTCTATAGTACCGTGCCTCCCAAATTAAAAGACCTCGTGGGAGCTAAAGCGGGGCAAGCAGAGGGAGAATTGCAACGACGGGGCTACACCTACCGCACAACCGAAACCTTTGACGGCGGCAAAAGTGCCTATTATGTAGAAAATCAGACGGGGTATTGTGTGGAAGTGGGAACTGTTGACGGACGCTTCAGTAGCATTGTTTACAACTCCAGCGATAGGTGCAATAAGTAACAAATAACGCGTCAAATAATTAATTAATACCACTTCCAAAAAAGAATGGTATATAATTTTTTTGTCCTTAAACTCGATAACTACAGTGGATTCGGCAGCAGAGGTCGAATTAACTCCAGAATTCTGTCAGAATTAAAATTATTGATATAATCAGTTAGTCCCTTGGACAAACCTGCTTTAGATTCGGGAATTTGTACGATTAATTCGTTCATAACTTCGGTATCGAGATAGTAAGCGGCTTGATACATTTGTTCTAACCACTGAGGGGACATCACGGATATATCTTCTACAGACAGCGTTTCAACTAATAGTTTGTTTGGAGTTGATCCTAGGGCTTCGTAGATATATTGCACTCCCAAATATTTAGCGAGTTTGTCAAAAATTTCTTTCTGCTGAAATGGCTTGCTCATAAATTCGTTACAGCCAGCCATGAGAACGTCTTCTCGCTCTTCTTCAAAAACACTGGCAGTTAAAGCAATAATGACAGTTTCTTGGTTGTTAGGGCGTTCTCTAATATATTTAGTAGCTGTGTAGCCGTCCATGATTGGCATTCGCAGATCCATGAAAATCAGGTGCGGCAACCAACTCTCCCACAGTGAGATTGCCTCAACTCCCTGTGTTGCTTCTCTCACCTCAAAGCCAATGGAGGTCAGGATCTCGACTAACAAGCGGCGATTTTCTGCTAAATCTTCAACAACAAGGATACGGTAGGTTGGTTGTCCGGGAGCTAAACCAATTACTCTTTGATTAATTGATTCTGGGGGTAAGGATTCTGCTTGAGGTAACTGTACACCAATCTCAAAGGAAAAAGCGCTACCTCGGTTCAAAGTGCTTTTAACCCGAATTTGACCGGCCATGAGTTGGACGAGTTTTTGACTGATCGCTAAACCAAGCCCAGTGCCTTGACTCAAATTATTCCCAGCTTGGGCTTGCACGAATACCTTAAATAAGCTGTCAATTTCTGTTGGCGCAATTCCCACGCCTGTATCCTCGACTTCAAAACATAGGTGACAAGAGGTTTTGTCTCTTTGTGCTGCTCTTACTCGTAAGGTGATGCTTCCTTGCTTGGTAAATTTAATCGCATTACCGAGCAGATTGAGCAAGACTTGATATAGTTTTTTCTCGTCGGTATGCACAAATTTAGGAAGATCGGGATCTGGCTCGACAATTAGCTGCAATTCTCTAGAATGGGCTTTAACTTGCAGCATTTCTTCAATAGAAGTCAGCAAATTTGTCAAATCAAAGTCAGAAGGATTGAGTGTCATCCGTCCGCTCTCGATTTTGGATAAATCTAAAATATCGTTAATCAAGTCCAACAAATGTCTACCGCTACGATTGACAATCTGCAAGCGCTCTTGGAGAGAAGGAGTCAGAGCGCTCTCATCGCTCATCAATTGCGTGAATCCTAAAATCGAGTTGAGGGGGGTGCGGAGTTCGTGGCTCATATTCGCGAGGAAGACACTCTTGGCTTGGTTGGCTGCTTCTGCTGCTTCCTTCGCCTGGCGAAGTTCCACCTCAGCTTGTTTGCGATCGCTAATATCAATTAAATATCCCAAAATTTCCACTGGTCTCCCCCCACGATCTCGAATTAGCTTGAGTTGTTGGAGTATCCAGCGATAATTCCCATCTGAGTGCAGAAGACGGAATTCCTGAAAATAAAAACCATCTGTGAATAGATTTGTTAGTCCATTAAGCACCTGGTCTACATCATCTGGATGCAGATGATCGATCCAAAATCCAGACTGTTCTAAAAATTCTTTGGTTTCGTAGCCGATTACGTCTTTGATGTTTTCGCTGATGAATGTTGGGCCATACTCGCCATCAACTTTACTGCTAAAAATAACGACGGGACTGTAGTTGAGAAGAAAGTTGAGGCGGTTTGTGGTAGCTTGCAAGGCTTTTTCAGACAGTTTTAGCTTTGTTATATCTTCTTGAACGGCAACATATACAGTTCCGTATTCAGGATGCTCAAACTTAGAGGTATGAACTCTGCACCAAAAAAGTGTGCCATCTTTTTTTATATTGTGGACTTCATATTTTGCTTCCCCGTCCCGCTCGACTTGAGTGACGATATCTTCAACGGTTTCGTCGGGTGTAATCTGTGTATCGACATAATTTATTACACCAACGGGTTGACCTGCGAGTTCGCCCTCTGTATAGCCAAACATCGCATCAAATTTAGGATTAGTGTAGACGAGCATCAAGTCTGAGGCTTTGACTAAACACACTCCCCCTGCCATATTATTCATAATAATGCTTTGCAGTTCGAGTGTCTTTTGAGCTTCTTTTCGAGCCGTAATGTCTTGAATTTGAGCAATAATATGCAGTGGATTTCCCTGCTCATCTTGTACTACCGATCCATTCAGCAGAATCCAAACAATATATCCTTGCTTATGCAAATAACGTTTTTCTCGTTGGTAAGTTGACATCGTTCCTGCTAATAGATTACGCCTATTATTAAGATCAACTGCTAAATCTTCAGGATAGGTAATGTCTTCAAAAGTTAGTGTTAACAACTCTTCTGATGAGTAGCCAACAATCTGGCATAGGGCAGGATTGACTTTAAGCCAATGCCCATCAAGGGAAAGGATCGCCATGCCGATCGAGGCATCTTCAAACGCATGGCGAAACTGCTCTTCACTGTTTCGTAAAGCTGTCTCAATTTGTTTGCGATCGTTTTCAGCTCGTTTGCGATCGCTGATGTCGCGTTTAATTACAGAAGCCCCAACAATTCTACCTGTGGTGTCCTTCAGTGGTGATATGGTGGAAGAGATGTGGATAAGTTGTCCATCTTTGCGGACGCGCACGGTTTCATAGTTTTTAATCGTTTCTCCTTGTCGAATCGTTTCGAGGATTTGCTGTTCTTCGTGGGTAAGATTGGGTGGAATTAGAATGGCGATCGATTGTCCTATGATTTCTTCAGCCTTATAGCCAAAGATTTTTTCTGCAGCATTGTTCCAGCTTAAAATGATGCCATCTAAGGACTTGCTAATAATTGCCTCACCAGAGTATTCGACAATCGCTGCCATGCGTGCCAGTGATGCTTCTGCTTGCTTGCGGAGGGTAATATCGGTTCCAATGCCGAGAAACCCTGTGATATTGCCTTCTGGGTCATATAAAGCTGTCACCGAGAGGAGTAACGGAAAGCGACTACCATCTTTGCGGATGTAGGACCATTCGTATTCGTCTGGATCTCCAAGACGTGCCTTGGCAACAAAAGTCTCAAATCCTGGTTCGATAGAGATTCCCATTTGGACAGATAAATCTTGGGCGCGCCGCACGACTTCCTCCTTGTCGTGAATGATCGCAGGTGTTGCTTTCCCCACAACTTCTTCGGCACTATATCCCAGCAATCTCTCGGCGGCTTTATTGAAGGTAAGAATCGTACCATCTACGGCGGTGGAAATGATGGTGTAGTTGGCACTATCTAAAAAGGCTTTTTGCAGCGTGGTTGTTTGAAGTAATTCTTCCTCAGCCTGTTTGCGATCGCTAATATCGCGTAGAATAACTGTAAATACCGTTTCGTCTCCTATTTCCAGCCTAGAAATTGAGGCTTCAGCCGGAAACTGCGTGCCATCTTGACGGCGACCAAAAATCTCACCTCGTTCTCTCATCCTTCCCGCTCTACCAGAAGATTGAGCAAATTGTTGGATATGCTGCTGGTGAGCATTCCTAAACTGCTCTGGCAGCAGTAAGCTCAGGGGTTGCCCTAAAACTTCCTCTGTTTTATAGCCAAAAATCTTTTCTGCCCCTTGATTAAACAGGGTAATCTGTTGAGTGCGATCGACGGAAATAATTGCATCGTTGGCGATTTCCAGAATTCCCGCAAAACGAGCCTGGGATTTTTGTAAAGCTTCTGTCCGTTCAGTCACAAGACTTTCTAAGGTTTCATTAAGTTTTTGAAGGGCTGCTTCGGCTTGTTGCCGATTGAAATCTATCTGGTTGAGAAATCGAGCCGTCCCCCAAATCAGAATTGAGAAGGTGAGAACCAAAGCGATTGACCGCAATGCATAGCCAAATTCAGCGTTATACCAGCCTAGTTTTTGCCCCTGAAGAGAGAACCAGTTCATTACCACTGGAAAGATTACTGCCCAAGGCAGCAACCACCGCAACATCAATCCGCCGACTAGCGGACTGGTGACTTCTTGCATTAACCCTTCCTTGGGTCGGAGTAATAAAATTCCTCCATAGAGGATGAAAAAGGTGAGGATCGTGTTTAGGGCTTGAGTTGTTGTAATTAAGATCAGTTGGGTGAAAATATTGACCTCAAAGATGTGTCCAAAGAAAGCTAGAAGAGAAATTAAAGCTGCAACACTACTGCAAATCTGTGCCAACCAAGTGTCCCGTTGGGAATTTTTCCCTAGCAGTAACAGCGCTAATCCCATCAGCACAAAATTCAAGGCAGTATTCACTCCCATTCGCCCCGGATCGGGAGTCGCCGAAGACGCGACATCCCGGAAAAGCCACTGATCGATGCCCAGATGCCAACCAAAGAGATACTCGCTCAGCGTCAGCAGCCCAATCACAATTACCAATCCGGCCGTCCCTTGAGCAATTCGATAGTGCAGTCGGGTTAGTCTTTGGTACTGCAACAATCTCAAAGACACTCCAGCCAGCAAAAAGCAAAGTGCCGTGTTTGCTTTCATGGTCGAAGTCATACCGGGAAAACCACTTTTGAGTAGGGAGATGTCAAATTGCCAACCGAGCAGGACGACACACCCGATCGCAATGACGAGTAGACTTGTCAGTTGAGAAATGTGCTTGTTCATAAATAAATCCGCTGCTTGGGTTGAGAAAATGTTTTCCTGATTTTACAAGAAGCAAAGTGACGTTAATTGTCACGAATCCCCTTTGCCAAAAACACGATCTCATCTGGACTAATGTGCATTGAGACTCCTTACTTACCTGCTTTAATCGTTCCTTAGCCCTAATTTAGATAAATCAGTTAATTCCATAATGATATCCGTTTTAAAATTCAGCACTAAATCTTTGAGGGCATTCGCGATCGCCCCTTGAGAAGTAGGTATTTGTTCAATTAATTCCAGTAGGACATCCTCATCACAATAATAAGCCGCATCATACATTTCCTGTAACCATTCGGGAGGCATTATTGCTAAAGCGTCCCTGGATAATTCAACCCTCGCCAGAAAAGAAGGAGCTTGAGAGGTAATGGACGTAATGCCATCTGGTTTATCCTCATCTAGCAACAGTATCTCCGTTAACATTTGCAATAATTCTCCTATCGTGTAAGGTTTCAATAAAAAATTATTTACATCAGCATCTAATGCCAGTTTTCTATTCTTAAGGAGTCCGCTAGTCGCAATTATCTTCACCAGAGGATTGATTTTTTGCAAGATCCCAATTGTGGTAACACCATCTAGGTTTGGCATCATCATATCCATTAAAACAACACTGATTTCCTGTTGATATTCGGTATAGAGAGCGAGGGCTTCAATCCCATCACTAGCGAGTATTGTTCTGTATTTATAGTTTTCTAGAGAGGTTTGTGTTACCTCTTGAATAGAGGCTTCATCATCTACAATTAAAATCAACTCGCCCTTACCTCTGGGCAGTAATATTTCTCGGGGTATGACACTCACCTCTCCCTCTATAGCAGGTAAAAAAATATTAAATTCGGTCCCCTTGCCCAACTCGCTATCAACCTTGACAAAACCGCCATGAGTTTTGACAATCCCCGCCACGGTTGATAATCCTAGTCCCGTTCCTTTGCCAACTTCCTTGGTCGTGAAAAACGGGTCAAAAATTCGGTTTAACAATTCTGGTGGGATGCCGGTTCCCGTATCAGAAACCGTCACCACCACATAAGAACCTACTTTTGCTTCCAAATTTATCAGGGCATCATGTTTACCTAATAGACGATTTTCAGCGCAAATAGTCAAAGTTCCTTCGTCTGGTATCGCATCTCTGGCGTTAATCATCAGATTCATAAATACTTGGTGCATTTGGGTAGCATCAGCCGAGATTCTCCATAGTTCCTTAGTAGGTATTTTCGCTGAAATTGCGATTGATTTAGGAAATGTCTGTTTAGTAATACCGATCACTTCTAGGAGCAGGTCGCCTAGCTGTAATATTACATAATTACCTTCCGTTCCTCTACTGAAAAGAAGAATTTGCTTGACCAAATCAGCCCCACGTCTAGCACTACTAGAAAGAATCGTAAACAGTCTTTCTGTCTTATCATCCAGGTTAGGAAATTTGAGAGGAAGCATTTGAGTAACGCTCAAAATCGGGGTAAGAATGTTATTAAAATCATGGGCGATTCCACTTGCTAACGTTCCTAAGCTCTCTAATCTCTGGGCATGATAAAATTGTTTTTCAAGTTGTTTTTTTTCGGTAATATCAGTGTTAATTACGAGAATAGATTTTAGCTTTAAAAAATGATTTTCTACCAGAATTTTACGACTTTCTACGATAATATTCTTGCCTGCTTTGGTGTTTTGTTTTATTTCACTTTGCCAAATACCTGGTTCGCTAGTGGTTTTTATAGCCTTAGTCTGAGCAATTGGTTGATTAAATAAGGTTTTAGTTTTTTGCCCGATAATTTCGGTTGCTGTCCAACCATATAAACGTTCAGCTCCTTTATTCCAAAATAAAATCTGGTCGTCTAAATCATGTACAAAAATGGCATCAGTAGTAAGATCAATTAAGGCTGCTTGTTCGGCAATTTTTTGCTCTGTTTCTTTGCGTTGGGTAATATCCGTAATAATTTCTATGCCCACCCAACAATCTTGTTCTCGATCCCATTCAGCGACATAGTTTGAGGAAAGCCAGCGAATAGTGCGATCGCCATGCAAAAAACGATACTCAACGATCCCCGATCGCCCTCCTTTAATGTTTTGCACCAATGAGACAAGAGCCTTTTCTCGATCTTCAGGTAGTATATTCGCCGTAATTAGGGAAGAATCGGCTTGCACGGCTTCTAAGCTATAGCCAAAAAGCTGTTGGGTTCCTCCTATCCAAGAATCGATTTTAAACGTGCCATCGGTCAAAAGACGAAAATTATTAATAACGGCGATCGCGCTGTTGAGAATTTGACTGAGTTTAGCAGCTTCTTTAATTTTAGATTCTGTAATATCAGTAATAATAATACTATTAACTAAAAGCTCATCTATTTTAAATTGTTTAAGCGATAATTTGACAGGTACTTCCTTATTTCCTGTAGCCGCGATCAAAGATAACTCTCTGGTGAGAGTTTCTTTTTCTTGAACCTCCTGTAAAAGGAGTAAAAACGCTTTTCTATCCTTGGGGGCAATAAAGGTTTCTAACCTAGAGCCAATCAGATTCTTTAATGAACAATTTAAGAGTTCTGAGAGTCGCTTATTACAGTACAAAATCAAGCCTTCAGAAGAGACAGTTGCTGCTCCTTCCCCCATTTGTTCAACTAAACACTGATAAACATAATCTGCCCCCTGAAGCGTAAAAACTCGCTCCCCTTGCTGCGTAGAAACAACAACAGCGTCAACTTCCCCAGAACAAATAGCCTGCAACGTTTCTTCCGTCACATTTAGGCGTTCCTGCACTTCTGCCAATTGCTGCTGTAGCGTTTCGACTTCTTGGCGCAACTTTTCAAGAGGAGCTTGGGAATCCTTCATTGCTTTCCTCTTTAATTATATTTTTAGGCACAAGATTAAGACCCATTAAGACTTTTTCCGTATTCGATAAATTGCCAATGATCTTTTGTAAGGGCATAGGTAACTGTTTAATCAAGGTGGGAACAGCCACAATATTCTCGGCAATAGCGGCTTCTGTCTGTTGATAAATATCAATAACTTCTAATTCATAACGTCCTTGGAGATGTTTCTCACAAATTTTTTTGATGTTTTGCAACGCCGTCACGGATTGGAGCGTTGTACCTGCAATATAAAGACGTAGGATATAATGCTGTTCCTGCGATTGGGAAACAGCCTGTTCAAAAAGTTCTGTGGTTGTGAGGTTAAAATCTTCTGAGTCAATCATCGTTAGTGCCGTTAGTGCCTAAATATTGAGTTAGTGTTCATTCATAAGAGGAATGATTTGCAGTCCTATCAAAACTTTTTCAGTATTCGATAAATCACCAATAATTTTTTTTATCGGTTCGGGCAATTTTCTGACGAGGGTAGGTAGAGCAACGATGCTATCTTCTATGGCGAGATGGGGCTGTTGACTTAAGTCAATAATTTCAATGCTATATTGACCGTGAAGATATTCCTCACATATCTTCTTCAAATTGGCAAAAGCAACCAGAGATTTAGGGGTTTGTCCCGCCACATATAAGCGCAGTTGCCAAATCTCTGCTCCTTTTGTGTTAGCGGTATCTGATAAACGATCGGTCATATTTTTTCTCCTTATAGTATAGATGTTAGGGATTGAGATGCCGTAATTTTGCCATAAAAGATTGATTCTCTATCGCCGCTTTTTGAGCCTTTTCTTCCTCTTCTATCAGCAAAGCGAATTCCTCATCTCGATTGGTTAATTGCATTTGCAGAGCTTTGATCTGAGCTTGTACGAGATGTTTTTCTCGCTCACACTCGCGTTTTTTGAGTTCAAAACTCTGTTGCCGTTTTCTAGCGGCAGATTGTTCCTCTAGTGCTTGATTGATTCGTTCCGTTCCTGTTAATACCTTGCCATCTCCCAAATAAACCTCCACCAAGTTTACCCCTTGACTCGTGAGGATAAATTCCCGTACTTGATTTGAGTGCATCATGCCGCGAGATTTGAGGGCATACAGAATCCGATTGCGCTCCCCATTCACCTTGAGCGTTTGGAGTTCTAACCAAGTATCCATCAGAGAGGAAACACCCATTTCCGTCTGTTCGTGGTCATGATTGGTATCACCTGGCGTTAAATCGGTCAAAAAAACGGTGATTTGTTGGCTCTTTAAATAGTCAATCAAACGCATAAAAAAGCTTTTTGTTTGCATAAAGCTTCCACTCAAAATGAGATTACTCATCGGATCGATGATGATCGTGCTTGGTTGAAATTCTTTGACCCAGCGATGGATTTTAAACAAACGCATTTCTAAATTGTAGTTAGTGGGACGTACCGCATCAAATTGCAATAATCCCTGCTCTACATAGGGGGCTAAGTCAAGACTAATCGAGTTTAGATTGCGGAGAATTTGTTGGGGGGATTCTTCCGTAGCGAGATATAAACACCGTTCGCCTCTTAAACAGGTTGCTTCGGCAAAATGAGCCGCCAGCGTTGTTTTTCCCGTTCCTGCCCTGCCTGTGACAAGAATACTGCTACCCCGATAGTAGCCCTGCCCGCCAAACATTTCATCAAGTTGGGAAATGCCCGTTGAGATTCGCTCATTAGAAACCGCATGGTCTAACGTTAAGGAAGTAATGGGTAAGACCGAAATGCCATTTTCTTCAATTAAAAAAGGATACTCATTATTACTATGGCGAGAGCCGCGATATTTAACAATTTGTATGGTTCTTGTGGCGATTTCTTCAACGGTTTTTTGGTCTAATTTGATCACACAATCCGAAACATATTCTTCTAAACCTTGACGGGTTAAGGTCTGGTCTCCTCTCTCCCCAGTGATTACGGCTGTCACACCTTGGTCTTTTAACCAATGAAATAAACGGCGTAATTCTGCTCGGACAATGTTGGCATTGGCTAAACCAGCAAACAAGACTTCTATCGTGTCTAAAAGTACCCGTTTAGCGCCGATTTTTTGAATCGCATAGCCTAGACGAATAAATAGGGCTTCTAGGTCGTATTCTCCTGTTTCCTCAATTTCGCTGGGTTCAATATAAATATGGTCAATGAATATTTTGTTTTCAGCGATCAATTCAGTTAAATTCCAGCCTAAAGAGTTGACATTCTTGGTAATTTCTGCAGCAGTTTCTTCAAAGGTGACTAAAACCCCTGGTTCCCCGTACAGTGTTGCGCCGCGCACTAGAAACTCGACACCAAATAAGGTCTTACCGCAACCCGCTGACCCGCAGATTAAGGTTGGTCGGCCTTGCGGTAAACCCCCATCCGTGATTTCATCGAGTCCCTGAATACCCGTTGGGCATTTGGATAATTGTAAATTTTGAATTTCTGCCATAAAAGATTAAAAATTGATTTTTGATAGAACTTACATAAGCGCACAACTATCCTACCTGTGACAGTCTAGGGATCTGTGCTATTGTCTTTATTATCCGTCTATGATTAACAATATCACTTTTTGTCGATCGAGTATCCATAGCTTTTCGTTTCTTGAGGGAAGCGCCAGCAGGTGGCGGATTACATCGCGGCAATTGAGAGAAGGCGGGCAATATAGCCTTTATATAGACCCGGGCGGGTGACAACCAGCCTGAAACCCCGATCGAGTAAAGATTGAGCCAACTTATGGTAACAAAAGATAGGTAGCAGAATTATTATAGGCTAGCCTATTCCCAAAAAATGTTACCAACATTCTATCAGACCCCCTTACAAAAACAACTGACCCATACCTAATGGATTGTACTAACAGTCTTACTAAATATGATTAGCGATTCAGTTACCAGCTATCGAGGCAACATTTTAATCGTTGACGATTTACCAGACAACCTGCGTTTGCTGAGGGATACATTGAGCGAACAGGGTTATAAGGTTCGTAGTGCGACGACAGGGGCAATGGCACTCAGAGCCGCTCAATCTCCAGCGACGGAATTAATTTTACTAGACATTAAGTTGCCAGATATCGATGGCTATGAAGTTTGCAGACAATTAAAATCTGAATATCGCACTGCAGACATTCCAGTTGTTTTTTTGAGTGCGCTCAGTGAGACTTTCAATAAGGTGCAAGGGCTCGCCGCAGGAGGAGTAGATTATATTGCCAAGCCGTTTCAAGTCGAAGAGGTATTGGCGCGTGTCGAAACTCACCTGACTATCCAACGACTCCGCAAAAGCCTCCAAGAAAAAAATTTATGTCTCATCAAAGAGATCGAGGAACATCAACGCCTCGAAAATGCCCTTTTTGCCGAAAAAGAATTGGCTCAGGTGACATTGCAATCGATTGGCGATGCCGTCATTACTACTGATGCTCAAGGTAATATTAGATATTTCAATCCTGTTGCTGAGCGACTAACAGGCTGGACATCGGAGGAAACTGAAGGAATGCCTCTGTCTGAAGTTTTCATAATCGTTAATGAAGTAACGAGAAAGCCAGCAGAGAATCCTATAACTAAAGCTCTGTCAAAGGGGAAAATTGTGGGCTTAGCTAACCATACTATTCTCATTGCTCGCGATGGGACGGAGTACGGCATTGAGGACTCAGCAGCACCAATTCGAGACCGCCAAGGCCAAATTATCGGGGCAGTCATCGTCTTTCATGATGTTACCGAATCGCGCTATCTTGCCAAGCGACTTTATTGGGAAGCCAGTCACGATGCCCTGACGGGTTTAATCAACCGTCGAGGATTTGAACAGCAGCTAATTGAGGCGATCGCCTCTGTTCAAGTTAGCAATCAGCAGCACGCTCTCTGTTATTTAGATTTAGATCAGTTCAAAGTCGTTAACGATACCGCAGGTCATATTGCTGGCGATGAGCTACTGCGCCAAATCACTACACTGTTACAAAAGGGAGTCCGCGCTAATGACACGCTGGCTCGCTTGGGAGGTGATGAATTTGGCCTTTTGCTCACTCAATGTCCACTATCTCAAGCAGCTCAGATTGCGGAAAAACTCAAAAACCTAGTGCATCAGTTTCGGTTTATTTGGAATAACAAAACCTTTATCATTGGGGTCAGCATTGGAGTTGTTGCCATTGACCAAACCAGCCAAGATTTAATGCTTGTTCTGGGAGCGGCTGATGCAGCTTGTTATGCCGCCAAAGCCAAAGGTCGCAACTGTGTTCATGTTTATAGCCTAGATGATGACGAACTAATTAGACAACGTGGTGAGAGACTGGTAGTTTCCAAAATCAGCCGAGCGTTGGAAACCAATCATTTTCGTCTCTACTTCCAAAAGATTGTCTCTATTAGCTCTAGCCCATCAGTAGAGCATTATGAAATTTTGCTAAGAATGCTAGACGAAAATGGAGAAATAGTGGCTCCCAATGAGTTTATTCCCGCCGCCGAGCGTTATGGCTTGATAACTAAGATCGATTGTTGGGTTATCGAAACTTTTTTCTCTAATTATCATAATTTATCGGGGCAACAGGTTCTTACTGATGGCTTATATACCATCAATATTTCTGGCGCTAGCATTAGTAACAATCAATTTATGAGATTTTTAATCGAACAATTTCCTCGCTACCAAATTCCTCCTCAGAGCATTTGTTTTGAAATCACGGAAACCGCAGCGATCGCGAATTTTGAGCAAGCCAGATATTTCATGAGCGAACTCAAAAAGATTGGCTGTCGCTTTGCTTTAGATGATTTTGGCAGTGGGTTGAGTTCCTTTGCGTATCTGATCAATTTACCAGTTGATTATCTAAAAATTGATGGGGCTTTTGTCAAGAATATTAGTCATAATTTGATTTCTCAAGCGATCGTTGAAGGCTTTAATGGTATTGCCCATGCGATGAATCTTGAAACTATAGCTGAGTTTGTCGAAGACGAGACTATCTTAGAAAAATTGCGGGAGATTGGAGTAGATTATGCTCAGGGTTATGGGATCGGCCATCCCGTCCCAATTAACTTTAATCGCTAGCCGTCCCATTATCTCTCTTGTGTCACTCTGGGATAAAACCTTGATAATGAGATAATGAGCAAGGCATGGGTATTTTGGGCAGAAAGAATATCCTGATATTTTGCTAAAGCCTTGAGGAAAATTCGTTGCGGGCGTGAGTTAAATCTGATTCATTGAACAGGTAATTACCAATAAACAAGGTAAGAAATCCGATCGCCAGCCTGTAAAATGACGTACAGCCGATCGATCGCACTCAGCCAGCGGGCTGATAGCCTGACCCCTGCGCCCTGTCTGGAGGCCTCAAGAAAGTCGATCGCCCGCTGCTACAAGCCTGACTCAATTTACTGTGTCACCTTGAGATGGAATGTGCTGTAATTGTACAGGATTGAGTGTTCTATTGGAAATAAACCGGAAAATTTGCCATGAAAGCAGTTGCGTTCGATCGCTACGGTTCAGCCGAGGAATTGCAGTACCGAGAATTGGAAAAGCCGATCGCCAAATCCAACGAATTGTTAGTGCGAGTTCGCGCTAGCAGCGTCAATCCTGTAGACTGGAAAATCCGGCAAGGACACCTGCAATTATTGACAGGATTTAACTTTCCTCGAATTGTGGGTTCTGACATCTCTGGAGTTGTCGTGGAAATCGGCCGAGAAGTCACCAAATTTCAACCCGGAGATGAAGTTTATACTTTCTTAAATCCCATCAATGGGGGTGCTTGCGCCGAATACGCGACCGTGCCAGAATCCGATGCAGCAATTAAACCGAAAAACATCACTCATGCAGAAGCAGCAGCAGTACCGATCGCAGGTTTAACTGCTTTGCAATCGCTCAGGGATTTGGGTCAAATTCAAGCAGGAAACAAAGTATTGATTAACGGCGCTTCCGGCGGAGTCGGCACTTTTTCCGTGCAAGTTGCCAAAGCAATGAACGCGGAAGTAACGGGAGTTTGCAGCGCTAAAAATAGAGAATTGGTCAAGAGTTTGGGAGCCGATTTTGTTCTCGATTACGCGGAAGTTGACTTTACTCAACAAAGCGATAAATATGATATAATTTTAGATGCTGTCGGGACAAGAACATTTGCTGACTGCGAAAAAGTGCTGCAACCAGAGGGAGTTTATATCTCGACTTTGCCGAGTTTAGACAACCTCGCACCGATGTTAACGAGCTGGTTTTTATCGGGTAAAAAAGCTAAATTCATTCTAGCCAATGCCAACACGAGCGATTTAGGGGCTTTGCGGGAGTTAATAGAATCCGATAAAGTTGAGCCGATTGTCGATCGCACTTACAGCTTACAAGAAGTAGCAGCAGCCCACGCTTACAGCGAAACCGGCCGCGCTGTGGGCAAAATTGCGATCGGGATTGAATAATGAAGGCAATACACGGATTATGATACCCCTACACGGATTAATTATCGCTCGTTCCTTCTGCTGAAGTCAGAATGAAGAATGAAGAAGGAAGTCGGAGCAATTATGAAATAACTATTCTCAATTTCCAATTAATTACCAATTTCCAATTACCCATTCCCTCTTCCCAATTACCCATTACCAATTACCCATTCCCTATGACTGCTCCCTCAAACTTGGAGACACCCGAACAAGGTTCCGACAACAACATCGAAGCAATTAGCCCGGAAAACAGCATTGCACCAATCGCAGGCAGTGCGATGGGTTCCCGCAACCTAGAAAACGAATTTCTCGACGAACTTCCCGACGAAGTTGAGATGTCTTTGTTCGACCATTTAGAAGAATTGCGTCAGCGACTTTTTTACTCGCTAATTGCAGTAGCAATCGCTGTAATCGGTTGCTTTTTCACAGTTAAACCCATCGTGCAACTGCTAGAAGTACCGGCAGGCCCCGTCAAGTTTCTGCAACTAGCTCCCGGCGAGTATTTCTTTGTTTCTATCGAAGTAGCAGGATACAGCGGTTTGCTCCTCGCCAGTCCGTTTATTTTTTACCAGATAGCGCTGTTTGTTCTTCCCGGCTTGACTCGCAAAGAACGCAGGTTGCTGGGGCCTGTGTTTTTCGGTTCGAGTTTCCTATTTTTGGGCGGGTTAGTCTTTGCTTACATCGCTCTGATTCCGGCGGCGCTCAACTTCTTTGTTACCTATGGGGCGGATGTTGTAGAGCAGTTGTGGTCGATCGACAAATACTTTAAATTTGTGCTGCTGTTAATGTTCAGCACCGGCTTAGCTTTTCAAATCCCGATCGTCCAAGTATTGCTCGGCGTTTTGGGCATAGTTTCTTCCAACCAAATGCTCTCCGGCTGGCGGTATGTAGTCTTGGGAGCGGCCGTTTTGGGAGCGGTTTTAACGCCTTCTACTGACCCTTTAACGCAAAGTCTTTTAGGAGGTGCGGTGCTGAGCTTGTATTTTGGCGGGGTTGGTTTGGTGAAGCTTTTAGGGCGATGAGAATTAAGAATAGCAGACAATATAAAAGTTACCGAACATCTGAATTTGAAAATTGTCTGCTATTTTTAGCCGAGATTGGGATTGTTGTCAACTTATCTTAAAAAGATTGCTTCACCTATTGGGAGGGTGAATTCCCTATTTACGTAAGTAAGCTTATAAACATTGTGTAAAGCTAAGCTTCTCAGCTATTTGAGTAAGTTGATTGTTTTATATGATAATCTTTGCTGATTTAGTGTCTGTTTGATAAGTATTTAATATAAAATATAAAATTCACATTAGCCAAGTTTAGTGTTAGGTGTCTGGGGTCAAGGTTTTGAGCCTTAATTCACACTATTTTTTAGGCGATCGGGCTGGCAATCATAAGTTATTTTAATGATTAAATTTTTAAGGTTTGCATCAAGATTTCGCACGAGCCGATTCTGAGTATTCGATGGAGAGATAACATACCAACAAACTGAAATTGTAGATATTGACCTTTTTGACGGTTTCAGTTTCTTAACATCCATTAGAAATTAAATACATGACAACATTCGCTAGAACATTCCCTGGGACTTTAGGCCCTGACTACTTATCCGGCCCTAATCCTTACACTGTTAGCAACGACTTTCTTTTTGGTCTGGCTGGCAATGACACTCTCGATGGTGGCATTGGCAGTGATAGTCTCGATGGTGGAAGTGAAGATGACCTACTCTATGGTGGAAAGCAAGATTTTTTTTCCGACTTTAATACTCTGCTTGGTGGGCTTGGCAATGACAGTCTCTATGGAGGCAGGGGTTATGACTTGCTCGACGGCGGAGCAGGCAATGATTATGTGCTTGGTGACTACACTGGCGATTCAAATGATCCAAGTAGTAACGATGACACGCTCTACGGTGGAGAAGGAAATGACTATCTTGATGGTAAGGATCATCGTGACATTCTATATGGTGGAGTTGGCAACGATCAACTCTACGGCGGCTTCGGGAACGATTTGCTCAATGGCGAAGATGGCGATGACACTCTGTCTGATGGCAGTATTATCTTTAGTTATCGTGGTAACAAACCACATAACGGCGACGACACTCTCTACGGCGGCATGGGTAATGATTATCTCGATGGCGGGGCTGACAACGACTTTCTTGATGGCGGGGCTGGCAACGACTCCATTAATGGCGGGGATGACATCGACCCCATTGATGGCGGGGATGACATCGACACAGTATCGTACACGAGTGCGACAACTGGTATCAATCTTCAGTTGGGGCCTGTCGGCGACGGTTCTGGGTTAGGCAGGACTACCGATGGATTGGGCGGTGTAGACTCGCTTTCGGGCCTTGAAGTCGTTATCGGTTCTAATTTCAACGACACGTTAGTTGGCGGGAGCGGCAATGAAACGCTCTTGGGCGGACGCGGTAATGACTCTTTGTCGGGTCGTGCCGGCAATGACTTGCTCAATGGCGGCGATGGCATCGACACAGTATCTTACAGTGTTGGAGCAACTGGCGTCTATCTCCAGTTGGGGGCTGTCGGTGATGGGTCTGGGTTAGGCCGGGCTTCCGACGGGCAGGGCGGCATAGACTCGCTCTCCGGCATCGAAGTAGCGATAGGTTCTAGGTATAACGATACTCTCCTTGGTGGAGACGGCAGCGAAACATTGATTGGCGGCGGGGGCGACGACTTATTGTTTGGCTTCAGCGGCAATGACTATCTGGTTGGTGGCAGGGGGGCTGACAAGTTTAGGCTTTGGACGAGTGGGAGAATAGATACTGTTGCTGACTTCAAACAAGGTGAAGATAAACTTTTGGTACGTTCTCGCGCTCCGTTTGCAGACATAACTTCTCAACTAGCGATTAATGGTTCAGATACCGAGATTCGTCAGAATGGCCAAATCATCGGAATTCTGAAAGGAGTTCAAATCACAATCACTGCCAGTGATTTGATTACTGGGTGATTGTATTATCTGCGTTTATCTCCGGTTAAGAGTTCCAAGTTATTCTGCCTGTTGTTTCGGCAAAATATACCGCAGATAAACACAGCACAAAAATATATCAACTCGCCGCCAAAAAATATAGAGACGCGATCGCCCGCGCCTCTATAATTACTAAAACTTAAAATTCAACACCAAAGTTTTGTCAAAACTTTGACTACATTCGGAACTGTTCAACTTCGGGAGTATAGCCGATCGGCAAAATGTAATCGAGATTCTCGTGGGGACGAGCAATTATGTGATACGATAGCAACTTTCCGCCATCGACCTTTTTAACTGATTCAATTCCAGCAGCAACGGCTGCTTGGACTTCAGAGATATCTCCTCGAACTATAATTGTCCAGTAAGCGCGGGTTATCTTTTCATAGCGAACTAAAGTAACTCGGGCTGCTTTCACCATTGAGTCTGCAACTTCTACGGCAGCGGGAAATCCTAAGACTTCAACCATTCCAACTGCAACACCCATTACAACATTCTCCTAAATTTCACAACATATCTGACACTCATTGTAGGTGAAATTGTTGACAGAAATTGGTTCCGATGATTTTGGTCAGCTATAAATCCGATCGCCCAAAATTAAAAGAGCCCCACAAGCTGTTGCGGCATTTACATCCCACAGTTGGGGGCGCGCAGCAAAGCCCGCCACACAAGACTTTGAATCAAAACACCTGTGCAAATTAGATGCGCGACATCTTAGTT
The DNA here is from genome assembly GCF_036704615.1 of Microcoleus sp. K4-B3. Classification (NCBI taxonomy): domain Bacteria; kingdom Bacillati; phylum Cyanobacteriota; class Cyanophyceae; order Oscillatoriales; family Microcoleaceae; genus Microcoleus; species Microcoleus sp. K4-B3. The sequence goes on along the minus strand of NZ_JAUBSF010000038.1, from coordinate 23,599 downwards.
TCTCACCAGCGGCAACTCGTATGACAAGCTCGCAGATCGATTTTCGGGACTTTGGACTCAACTAATCCAGCCGCGGCGCGACACAAAACTTTAGGGAACTCCCCCAGATCCCGGCTGTGGAGTCAATCTAAAATCTAAAATCTAAAATCTAAAATCGACTGAGTGATTCAAAACTCGTCTAGCAACCACTCCGAGGCTCTTTCACCCAAATCTAGGGGAACGCTGACAGCTTTGCCCAAGCGCGGGCGATCGCGAGTAGTTACGATAAATTCTCTCACCTGTGCCGTGCTGCCCCAGCCGTTGAGGTAATTGGCCACCGCATCCAAATGCTCGAAATAATCAGCCTCCGTCATCGGAAAAGATGCCTGTTCTAGATATTTCCACATAACTTGCACAAAAATCTTGCCCCGCGTCCGCCGCAATCTGATATCGTAAGACTTTCCCCATTTTTCTAGCAGTAGCTGGTGTAAATCCTTGCCCGTCATGGTTGCTCCTGAGTTAATCCATTAAACAATAAAAGACAAAGTTCAAAAAATGTAATAATACTCTAATAAAGGCTGGAAGGCGCATTCTTAAAAGGAATTTTCGCGGCCTAAAATTTGTGCTAGCAGATTAACGGCAATTATCCTCCTTCCTCTGCACGTACAGGTTCGCTAACAGCTAACAAACAAACGTAACTTAAAACCGTAAAGGCAGGTCATGGCTCAATCTTCTGCTGGAAATCCCGATGTCCCCGATATGGGGCGTCGCCAATTTATGAATTTGCTGACGTTCGGTACAGTCACAGGTGTTGCACTGGGCGCACTCTATCCCGTTGTCCAATATTTTGTTCCTCCGTCGAGTGGGGCAGTTGGCGGCGGAGTGACAGCTAAAGATGCCTTGGGCAACGACATCATCGTTAGCGAATATTTGGCTTCGCACCCTGCGGGCGATCGCACCTTAGCCCAAGGTCTCAAAGGCGACCCCACCTATCTTGTGGTGAAAGAAGACTTATCTCTCGCCGACTACGGCATCAATGCAGTTTGCACTCACTTGGGTTGCGTCGTGCCTTGGAATGTTAGCGAAAACAAGTTTATCTGTCCTTGCCACGGTTCTCAATACAACAATGAGGGCAAAGTGGTGCGCGGCCCCGCGCCTTTATCTCTGGCCCTGGCCCACGCCACTGTCGCAGATGACAAGATCGCTTTTACAACTTGGAAAGAAACAGATTTCCGCACCGGCGAAGCACCTTGGTGGTCTTAAACTATTTTGGATTTGAGATTTGAGATTTTAGATGGGGGGTGAATGGTGAAAACCAAAGATAGTTGCATCCCTAAAGCGGTCTAAAAATCCAAAATCCAAAGTCCAAAATTCAAAATCCAAAATTCAAAATTGTCTGACCTTTGAGATTGAATACTCTAATGCCACAAACTAACTTATCTGCGATATTTCGCCGCAGTGCCAGGACGATCGCGAAAACAGCCTTAATTGCGATCGCAGCAGCAGGATTTTTCCTCACCAGCGACATCGCACTTCCCCAAGCAGCATTTGCTTACCCATTCTGGGCCCAGCAAACAGCACCCGCTACTCCCCGCGAAGCAACAGGCCGCATTGTTTGCGCTAACTGTCACCTCGGTGCAAAAGTGACTGAAGTTGAAGTGCCGCAATCTATTTTGCCTGACACAGTGTTTGAAGCTATTGTCAAGATTCCCTACGATACTAGCGTGCAACAAGTTGTCGGCGACGGTAGCAAAGGTGGCTTGAATGTCGGCGCAGTTGTGATGTTGCCCGAAGGTTTCAAGATTGCTCCGGCTGACAGAATTCCCGAAGAAATGAAGGAAAAAGTCGGCGATCTTTACTTCCAACCTTACAGCGAAACCCAAGAAAATATTGTTTTAGTGGGCCCGGTGCCGGGAGAACAGTACAAAGAATTGGTATTCCCAGTTTTGTCGCCGAATCCGGAAACTGACAAGTCGGTTCACTACGGCAAATACCAAATTTATGTCGGAGGCAACCGCGGTCGCGGTCAGGTTTATCCTACTGGCGAAAAGAGCAATAATACTGTTTACAATGCTTCGGTAGCTGGCAGCATTTCTAAGATTGCTCAACCGGAAGCTGGCGGTTATGAAGTGACAATTCAACCTGCAGAAGGTGCAGCCGTTGTTGATACGATTCCAGCAGGCCCAGAACTGATTGTTACCGAAGGACAAACAGTTGCAGCAGGCGAACTTTTGACGAGCAATCCTAATGTGGGCGGCTTCGGTCAAAAAGACGTGGAGATTGTGCTGCAAAGTGCTACTCGCATTCAAGGAATGATCGCTTTCGTTGCTTTGACCATGTTGGCTCAAATTATGCTGGTTCTCAAGAAGAAACAGGTCGAAAAAGTTCAAGCTGCTGAAATGAATTTCTAAGGGCGGCGGTAATTAGTTGGGTAAGGTACTCTGTGCATACCCAACTATTATGTAAGTAGGGCGGGTATTCCCCGCCTTATTGTTTAATAAATAACCAGTAAAATAATGTCAATTGATGAGAAAATAGTTGAAGTAGGCCCGCTGCAATGGTTTTATCGGGAAACAAATCCGGTTAACGAAACTGGTAAACTGCCCGTACTGCTGCTGCACGGTTTGCCGTCCCAGAGTTTTACCTGGACTGTAATAATGCCGGATTTGGCTGCCCAGGGATTTAGATCTATCGCCCCAGATTGGGTGGGTTACGGGCGATCGACAAAACCAGACAAGCGCGACTTTGCCTATACTCCCGATGCTTTTGTTGACGCCCTCGCTGGCTTTATTCAAACTCTAGAATTAGACCGATTTTACCTCGTTGTCCAAGGATTTTTAGCTTCAGCAGGCATTCAATACGCTTTGCGAAATCCCGATAAAATTGAGCGTTTAGCTGTCATCAATACACCAGTTTCAGAAAATATAAGATTGCCTTGGAAAATGCAGCAGTTGGGACTGCCTTTTATTGGCGACATGATGACGCAAGACCCGCTTTTGGTTGACAGAACTCTCGAAGGTGGCAGCCGCCAGACGATATCAGACAAAGATTTAGATGTTTACCGCCGCCCGTTTTTGAAGAGTTCGGATGCCGGTCGATCGCTCATGAATACTGTCCGCAATATTCAATTGCCGCAGTCAATGGCAGAAATTGAATCCGGCTTGAAAGCCTGGACTCGACCAACTTTATTTGTGTGGGGTTTGACAGACCCTTGGCTGAGTGTTGAACCAGCTCAAAAGCTAGTCTGTTCCCTAAAAAATGCAGAGTTAGTCACACTGGAACAAGCGGGGCATTATCCTCAAGAACATTGGTCAGAAAAAGTTGGCGATGCTCTGATAACTTTTCTGCGCCGCCAGGAGGTAAAATAATATTTTGTACATAACTCTCGGTGCTAGGTCAGTGAACCAGCTCCTCGCCGAGCTGCATTCCCAGGCAGAGCCTGAGAACGAGAAATCTAAAATCTAAAATCTAAAATCGATATGACTCGTCCCCGTTCATTTTTTGCCTTGATGATGGCGTTTTTGATGGCATTTCTGGTCAGTTGCAGTAGTGTCGAAGCAAAAGTTCCAACGACTTACACAGCAGCCCAAATCCAGCAAATTCAGCGCTATGTTCCTACCCTGACAGAGTTCCGATCGCGCATGGACAAATTGGGAACCCTAATTCAAAAGCGAAATTGGGTTGATACCAGAACTTACATTCACGGGCCTCTCGGCGAATTGCGCAGCGCCATGAGAACCGTGTCTGGTAGTTTGTTGCCGAAAGCTCAAGAACAAGCTGTTGATTTGACTAAAAGTTTGTTTGCTGATTTGGTAGAGATTGACAACGCTGCTAAAGCGGCTGACTATGCGAAAGTCACGGCTAGTTATCAAAAAGCCGTGAATGATTTCGATACCTTCTTCCAGCTAATTCCTAAAGCCTAATAACTGTGGGTTTGTAGGGTGCGCACGGATCACCAAGATAATGCACCAAGGTAGGGTGCGCACGGATCAGCGAGATAATTTGATCTGTGCGTACCCTACTAATCTTTAGTAGGGTACTCCGTGCGCACGGAGTATTGACAAGATAATGTGTTCCGTGCACACCCTACGAAAAACTACGATAAATTTCTATAAAATCTAAAATCTAAAATCTAAAATCTAAAATTGAATGATTCGTGTTGCAATTATTGGTTGCGGTATTGTTGGGGCTTCGATCGCCTTTGAACTAAGTCAATTTCCCGAACTGAAAGTTACTGTGTTCGACAAACAGCCGCCGGGACAAGGTTCTACTGGCGCTGCACTCGGTGTTTTGATGGGAGTTATCAGCCACAAAACTAAGGGCAGAAATTGGCAGTTGAGGGAAACCAGCCTTCAGCGCTACGAAACTTTGATTCCTGAATTGGAAGCAGTTACGGGGCGAAAAATTCCTTTTAACAAACAAGGAATTTTAATGCTTTGTTCGGAGGGAGAGGATTTAAGTAAGTGGGAAAAGTTGGTAGCAACTCGCGAGTCTCAAGGTTGGAAATTAGAAATTTGGGATGTGGAACGAGTGCGCGAACTCTGCCCTCATCTCTATTTAAATGATAAGATTATTGCTGCGATTTATTCGCCTCAAGACCGACAAGTCGATCCGACAGCGCTAACTTTGGCTTTGGTTGATGCTGCTGAACGAAATGGGGTGATTTTTGAGTTTGGGGTGCCCGTTGAAGCAGCGGCGATTGCTGCTAGTTTGGAGTTCGATAGACTAATTGTGTGCGCTGGTTTGGGATCTGCTGCTGTGACTGCATCGTTAAATCAGTTGGTTGACATTCGCCCGGTGTTGGGACAAGCGCTGCATTTGCGATCGGCTAATCCTTTAGGAAACCCAGATTTTATGCCGGTAATTACTTGCGATGACGTTCACATTGTGCCTTTGGGCGATTCCCTTCGGGATAGCTTCGCTTCACGGGAATTCTGGGTGGGGGCGACGCTGGAGTTTTCAGAAAATGGCGGGGAAATTCCGGCGAATGCTGATATGTTGGCGCAAGTGATGGCGAGGGCGATCGCACTTTGTCCGGGCTTAGCAGAAGCTGAAATCATCAGGAAATGGTCAGGATTGCGCCCGCGGCCGGAAGGGCGGCCGGCCCCAATTATCGAGACGCTTCCCGGTAACGATCGCGTTTTCATCGCCAGCGGCCACTATCGCAACGGTGTTCTGCTGGCCCCTGCTACAGCGCGATCGATTCGAGAAATGATTTTGCAATAATTAACAAATGTTAATACAATCAAGATAACGATTCATATCTTACATCTAAATATGTCCGACAAACCTTTAGGTAAACCCCGGTCTTTGTGGCGAGTAATTTTGCTGTCCGCAGTCAGCTTGCTGCTATATTACGGATGGTACAAATGGATTATTCAAGAAGAATTGCGTCGCTATAACGGCAGCGGTTGGTCGGGAACTCTTTGCTTGCTTCCCTTTGTTTTAGGAGTAGCCGTCCCCCAAGCTTTGCGGATATTTGACCCTGACGTTCCCGGATGGTTTGGTTGGTTTTCCTTGCTCGGTATTGCTTGGATTTACATCGTGCAGTTCAAACTTTACAAGACAGTGAACGAATTGTACTGCCAAGAAGGAATCAAAGAACCGCTAACAGTTTGGTGGCTTTTTGTACCAGGTTTAAATTTAGTTGTCGGCTTGCGACAAATTCACTTTTTGAGCCAGTTTTGGGCAAGAAAACAGGGAATTGAAGTTAAGGATAACTTAGCCGAAAGCATTCCTTTTCTGTCAGCTAACGCTTAAGGGAAAACTTTTTACACTGAGATCGTAAGTTTGTCGGGTGCGTCAGTAATCATAGCTCGATTTTCCAATAATTTAGCTGACGGACGCACCCGACAAGTTTATACTAAGACCAAAAAGTGGTTTGACGCGCTACTTATGGCGGTAAGGTGCTCACTGCAAACTCTACATAATTAGGTTTTGCATCCAGGACTGAATCACCAGAACCTATTCTGCAAATCCGCCAAAATGAGTTTGAGTTCCGGTTCATTAACCCGCTTAATTGCTTTAGGAATACTTACCCACTGCCGCTTTCTCTTGCTAGCTTCCGGCCAAATTTCCAGAACTGCTTGCACTTGCATTAAAAATACCCCTACCTGCCAAGTACAGCCGGACTTTTGATACTCGTAAGTTCCAAGCAAATCCGGGAATACTTTACCCAACAAACCTGCTTCTTCCCAAGCTTCCTTGGCAGCGGAATCTTGGGGAGTCATATCAGGTTCAATTAATCCTTTCGGAATCACCCAGCGCTTGCTAGCCGAAGAAGTAATCAGCATTACTTCAATTTGTCCGTCTTGAATGCGATAGGGAATTACCCCCGATTGAGCGACCAGTAAAGCGATTTTTATACTCATGATTTCTGCCATATTTCGGGGTGCAAAAGCTGCTGTAACCTCATGAACGGTTGACAACTAAAAAATAAAAACTGCATCCTAATTCTAGATAATTCCCCAGTTGAGACAACAATAAAGTGGAGAATAGAGATAGTTGGCTTTTCCCCTCTGTGAAAAGTAGCCAATTTAAATCCACTCCCACTGAATAATAATATTATTGTAATAACCCCGCACAATCCTCTACCGAAACGCAGATAAAAGCCGATCGACAATATCTGCCTTTAGCTGCGTCGGTATGCGGTTTTACGCCTAATCTTTCTTCGACTTAGCCTCCAAATTTTCCATACGACTCTTCAAATCTTGATTCTCCTTTTTCACCTGGTCTAATTCCTCCCGCAACTGCTTTACCGCTGCATCAGAACCAGCATTTTTCTGCACTCTTTGCACAGCTTCATCAGCCATGCGGCGGACGCGGCCGTCGGGAGTTTGGTCAGCTAAAGAACGCAAAATGCGAATTGCTTTGCGAGTTTCCATTTGTCCTAATCCCACTACGACAGATACTTGAGTCAAGAAAAACGTCTCTCTAGACAATTCTCCCAATCGCTGCAAAATCCGTTCTAAATTAATATTAGTTTGACCTGTCGAAATGGTGCCCAAAGAGCGAATTGCAGCCAAGCGCAAAGCTTGCGGAGTACCCGCAGCAGTGTATTTCAAAATTAGATTCAGCGCATCTTCAGAAGTTTTCATCTGTGCCAAACCGGCGATCGCACCCGATCGCACAACCTCATTCCAGCCCTGACGTTCTTTGAGTACCAATTTTAACTCTTTTAGTACCTGTTCGTCGGTCGGTTTTTCGTCGGGGTTAGCTGCTGATATTCCGCCAATAGCACTCGCTGCGGCTGCTTCTACGTAATAGCTGGCGTCGCCTTTTTCTAAGATCGATCTTAGCGCTTTATAAGTTTCGTGAGTTTTGATTTTACCCAGCGCCGCCACCACAGCACGGCGAACGCGAGCATCTTTATCTCTCAAACCAGTTACTAAGCCTTCAAAAGCTTGGTCAAGTTTAATTTCTACTAACTGACTGGCGACTTCGGCGCGCACAGCCCAGAACGGCTCTTTCTTGAGAACTTCTGACAGCGTTTTCACCGCTTCCAGTCCTCCCTTTTTCGCCAAAGCGTGGGCAGCGTAAATCCGAGAAACCGGGTCGGGATCGAATTGCAACTGAGCTTTTAGTTCCGCAACTCCATACTCTAAAACAACAGTTTTTAAGTATTTATTCCCGACATCAAAACTGATAAATGCAGGCTTCTCTTCGAGAGGGAAATAGAAGCTTTGCTCGCGTTCGTATACTCGCACTGTGAAAGTTTTTAGGTTCGGGGTGAAAGGTGCAGAACTGTCATCGTATGCCTCTTTTTCCGACTTGTAACCGAAGCCGATCGGAATTTTCAGATCGAATACATCTTTGCTGTTGCCGTTCCCGTTGCCATTTTTGCTGTCTTTTACCTGAGTTTGTGTTACAGTCACTTTTGCTAATTTGCTGTCGCCATCCCAGGAATAAGCAACTTTGTAATCTGGATGACCGCCGCGATAAACGTACTGGTCAAACAAAAACATGAGATTGCGACCGGTAGCCTTTTCTATAGCCCTGAGCAAATCGATCGTTTCTACAGTTTTGTGAGCGTTATCCCGCACAAAAGTGTGAATGGCTTTGTAAAATAACTCGTCGCCCAACTCGGCGCGAATCATGTGATAAACGCAAGCGCCTTTTTCGTACAAATGGCGATCGTACAATTCGATTGCTTCGCGGTAAACGTGAGTAACGATCGGGCGGCGGTAGCGGGAACTGTCTTCAGCTAAATAATTGCGGGCTTCATTTAACATATAGTAAGCCGCGTCTTCTTTGCCATATTCTTTGTCAGTCCACAGCACCTCGGAATAAGAAGCCATGCCTTCTTTCAGCCAAGCGTGAGACCAATGTTTAATTACTACTAAATCGCCGAACCACTGGTGAGCTAATTCGTGGGCGACTAAGCTTTCAGTACCTCGATTGTCGAGGGCGGCGCGTTCGTCTAGCAAGCACCTATCTGTTAGCAAAGTTGTCGAAGTATTTTCCATACCGCCAAAGATGAAATCATCGACGCAGACTTGAGCGTATTTGGGAAAAGGGTAAGGATAGCCAAATGCTTCAGAGAAGAATTCAATCATTTGAGGCGTTTTGCCCATGCTGCGCCTAGCGTCTGCTTCGCGGCTTTTTTCAACGTAATAATTAACTGGTTTGCCGTTCCATTCGTCTTTGATTTCGGCGAAATCTCCGACTGCTAAGGTCATTAAATACGTCGGGTGTACCTGGGTTTGCGACCAATGATAAATCTTATCATCACCGTCGGTTGTTGTGCTAATTAATTCGCCGTTGGAGATGGCAAAAAGTTGTCTGGGAACTTGCACTCTAATTTCGGAAGTTGCCAACTGTCCGGGATAGTCGAAACAGGGAAACCAGAAGCGGGAATCTTCGTCTTCGCCTTGAGTCCAAACTTGTGTTGGTTTGTCTGGATAGTTTTTGTCCGGGCCGACGAAATAGAGACCGCGCTGGGGTTTTTCGACCCAGTATTCGATCGCAATAGTAATTGGTTGGTAAGCTTCTGTTGGTTCGTGCAGTTGAATTTGCAGCACTTCGCCGTCGCTCTCGAAATTTTGCTTGGTTTCGCCAACTTTTACCGATTCAATGTTCAGGTTTACCGCATCTAATGTTAATTTGTCAATGCCGCTGCGGACTGGATTGATGCGGATGCTGCAAGTGCCGCGAAAGCTTTGTTTGGGAATATTCAGCACTAAGTCTAGGAAAATATGCTCTACTTGACCGGGGCGATCTGGATTGTAATGCGGTCGAGCACCGGGCATCTCGAAGGATTTGTGACCGTTTTCAGAATCAAAGTAAGTATTTGACATTGTGATGGCAAAGTTGTGAATCGATCGGCGATCGCTGGCAGCGCAGATCCGGCTGAACTGCCAGCTTATTATAGAGTAGCGCGTCCTAGTTGCTGTTGTCGCTAACTTGTTAAAAACTGGGTCGATCGTTGCCGGGATGGAAAATATGATTTTTTCGCTACAATATCAGCAAGGCTAATGTCTGCAATCATCAGCCTGCAATTGAAATTGAGAGGGAAATCTGCATGACAGCTACACTATCAGTTCCCAGTTCGCTCGAATCTTGGCTTGGCGACGAAGCCGAAGAGTTGCTCACCCATCAAGCGAAAGTTTCTAAAGATTTGTTGCACCTACCGGGCCCGGATTGGGTCGATCGCATTTTTGCTCAAACAGATCGATCTCCCCAAGTTTTGCGATCGCTTCAGCAACTCTATTCTAGCGGACGCTTGGCAAATACCGGCTATTTATCCATCCTGCCAGTAGACCAAGGAATCGAACACTCGGCGGCCGCTTCTTTTGCACCGAATCCCATCTATTTTGACAGCGAAAATATCATTAAATTAGCAATTTCGGCTGGCTGCAATGCTGTCGCGACAACGTTGGGAGTTTTGGGAAGCGTATCTCGCAAGTACGCGCACAAAATTCCTTTTATTGTCAAGCTCAATCACAACGAATTGCTGACTTATCCCAATCAATACGACCAAATAATGTTTGCGACCGTCGAGCAAGCTTGGAATTTGGGAGCGGTTGCAGTGGGAGCAACAATTTATTTTGGTTCGCCGGAATCGACGAGGCAAATCCAAGAAGTCAGTCAAGCTTTTGCACACGCTCACGAATACGGAATGGCGACAATTCTGTGGTGCTATCTCCGCAACGATATTTTTAAACAAGACAAAGATTATCACGTTGCAGCGGATTTAACCGGGCAAGCAAATCACTTGGGAGTGACAATTCAAGCTGACATTATTAAGCAGAAGTTGCCCGAGTGCAATAACGGCTATGAAGCAGTTGCTAAAGCTAGCGGTCACAGTTACGGCAAAACCGACAAGCGCGTTTATTCGGATTTGACAACGGATCACCCGATCGATCTAACTCGCTATCAAGTGCTCAACTGTTATGCGGGAAGGATGGGTTTAATTAACTCCGGTGGTGCTTCCGGGAAAAGCGATTTTGCTGAAGCAATTCGCACGGCGGTAATCAACAAACGCGCTGGTGGCTGCGGCTTAATTTCCGGTCGCAAAACTTTTCAGCGTCCTTTTGAAGAAGGTGTAAAATTGTTTAACGCAATCCAAGACGTTTATTTGTCGCCAGAAATCTCGATCGCCTAAAAATTCACAGTGCAGAGATTTGCCTCAATATCACAACCTAAACGTAGGGTGCGCACTGCGCACCTTACCTGATTAAAGTTCTTTAATATAAGTTGCAACTTAGCTGTAATATTAATACTAGCTGAACACATATAGAGACACAGTATTTAATTTTAAAATGCCCCACAGCCTTGTTTTAAACCTGCTGCCAGTTGCACCAATTCCATCTCAGTTTTTAACGGGACGGCATCTCCACGCTTTATTTTTAAACCTTGTGAGTGCTGTAGACAGCGATTTGAGCGCGTACCTACACGACCAATCTCATGAAAAAGCTTTCACTTTAAGCCCTTTTCAAGTAAGCAGAAAAGAGGCTTACAAAAGCAGCACGCCGCAGCCACACAAGAGAGTTTTGCCTCCTGCTTCCCGCACAATTTCGCAGGCTGTACAGTGGGATTACAAGCAAGCAATTCAGGAAAATACGCCGATTTGGTGGCGAATTTCTCTGCTGGATGACGGTTTGTTCGATCGCCTAACTCAACTTTGGCAGCAACTCAATTTCGCTCGCCCTTGGCATCTTGGCCCGACAAATATATACATTACTAATATTTTGAGCGAACCGCAATCAAACCAGCCGTGGGTCAACTTTTGTACTTACGCCGAATTGTTCGATAGAGCTTCGGAAACTGAGCGCCAAATTGCTTTTACTTTTTGCACTCCTACTAATTTTCGGCAAGGTGTGTACGATAGTGCTATGCCAACTAGAGAGAGTATTTTTGGCAGTTTAGTTAATCGCTGGAACAAGTACAGCAGGATTGCGATCGAACCTACTTTCACAGAAGCTATTTTTCCCAGTTTCTTTGATATCCGAACAGAAGTTAGTACGGATTCTCGAAGTAAATTTATTGGCTGCGTCGGCGATATTAGTTACCGAATTATGGGAGATATAGCTCCTGATACTATCAAGCAAATTAACACTTTAGCAGATTTTGCGCTTTACAGCGGAGTCGGGCGAAAGACGCCGATGGGAATGGGAATGACGCGCCGGTTGCAGGATTGTTAATCATTCACTTTTAGGCTGAATTTCACTGACGATTTCATAAACATCAGTGTCGGGAATTTTCGCAAACAAAGGCGTCATTTGCTTCAATATTTCCTGATAAGCTTGGCTTTGATTGGCGGCCATCTCTTCTACGCTTTCCCAAAAAATGATGGCAATACCTTTGTCTGTATTGGGCAATTGCAGCAGGTATGCTCCCTTAAAACCTGTCGCATAAGTTGCAACAGCTTTTTCAAAAAGTTGTTCTGCTTCTTTAAATTTTCCTGGTTTAAATTCGCCAATGGCAACGTAAGCAAACTGATGTCTGAGAAAGTCTAGAAATTCTGACATATCCTTTTCCTCAACAAATCGCGATACACCAAGGTATATTTTACCGGATCGCCAGAAATTTGCGAAATTCACAGTTTGTAGTTTCGCGCTCAGCTCATCGGCGGATTTATTAATTACACGTAGCTGCGATCGCAACTCAAATAGAAGCTTTTTGAGTTGGCAGGCTGCAATCTCTATTAAATAAACTGTTGAACCCAAGATTTTAGACCTTCACAATGCTAGGTACGCCGGAGCGAGTTCGAGCGCTAGTACAAAAGGTAAAGCTGGTGATAGATCAAATAAGCGTGCGTAGCTGCGATCGCAGGCTTTGAAGTAAAAAGTAGCCCGTAAAAAGTGGGTTTTTGCAATAACCCTATTGAAGTTCTTAAAACTCAAATGCCAGAATCATAACATACAAATATAAACAAAGTAAAGAGGAAACTAAAACAAATGAAAAAAATATTAGTCATAGAAGACGACGACTTAATCCGAGAAACCGTATTAGAACTTCTGAAATTGCGAGGTTTTGAAGCTGTCGGCGCCGAAAACGGAAAAGCCGGTATCGAGTTAGCTGCCCAAATTCCCGATTTAATTTTGTCTGATGTCATGATGCCCGAAGTAGACGGTTTAGAAGTTTTCGCGGTTTTGCGATCGCAACCTGCAACCGCCAGCATTCCGTTTATTTTTATGACTGGTTCAGAAATGGAAGGGGTTCTAGAACTCAAAGCAGACGGCTATCTCAAGAAACCTTGCAGCGCCGCAAAAATACTCGGGGCGATCGCCACTCAACTAGAAAAACAGACAATTACCAACCCACAACATCAAAAAGTACAGGACTATTTTGCACCATCAAATCTCAGCTTGCGGGGCTGGAATCAAAAATTTCGATTTGAGATTGCGTGGCTTTGCTCGCAATAACACGCACAGTAACGTTATTGATACACAAGTTGAGGGAATTTCAAACTGCTTCCAGCCAGGGGTGGCTTAGACTGGGTATGTTGAATTTGGTTAAAAATTTATGAACGCACAACCCAAAGGCCGCCTAGTTTGGAATCACTCTACCCACCTTCCCGGTTTGATACCAATTTTAGAGCGCCTCACCCTAAAAATGGGCATTCAAACCGTTACTCCGGGCGTCATCAACAAAGTTAAAGGACACATCCCCCGCATGACATTAAGAGTGTCAGTACCGATCCGCGGGGGATTTAAAATCATCGCCAGACAGGGCAAAACCGTACAAGAAGTCTTTATATTAACCACTCTCAGTCAAGGGGACTTGGAAGAGACGATCGCCCAAACCCTAGCCAAGTGACAATTTTTGCTTAGCAAGCAAAGCCCTAGCCCTAACTGAAGCAGTTTCATCGGTTTGGGCGATTTCCTCAAGCCTGGCCGAAACTTCCGCTAACCAATCCGGTTTAACAGCCGCAGCACCCGCCAAAGCTTGCAAACCCCCCGCTGCTGCGTAGCGAACCACCCATTCTGGGTCTCGGGACGCTTGCTGCAGCGTTTTCACCGCGCGAAGTTGAGCATCTGCAATTTGTTCTGCCGGCATCAGTTCCCAGCAAATCGTCCCCAAACCCCTAGCAGCCGCCCGCCGCACGCTCAAAGCAAAGTCATTCGCCGCTGCATCGAGCAAAATCTCCAAACCCCTGGGGTCGCCAATTCCCGCCAAAGCCCGAACAGCCCAAGCTCTCGCCCCGTAATTGTAGCCGTCAAGCTGTTCTAGAAGCGGCAGCACCGCAGCTTCCCCGAGTTGAATCAGCCCGTCAACGGCCGCAACAGCGGCGCCTGGGTTGTTGTAACCGAGCACTGTAATTAAGGTAGGAATTGCTTGTTGTGAGGAAGCCGCCGCCAGTGCTTTGACTGAGTTTAACAAGCCCTCGGAAGAATCTGCTTTTGCGACAGCCTGAATTAGTTCTAATGCCATTTATTTGTAAGCTTTACCGTGACCATTTTAATTGTAAGTTGGGTCGATCGCGCGATCAAACTTTTTGCAGCCTCACCCACCAACATTCCCATCAAAATATGTAGGGAAACAGCACTGCTTTGTCCTGAAATGTGCTGTCTCCTGAATGTACGGCAGACAATTGAGAATCGCTACAGCAATCCTATTTGAGCTGTGAACTAATTTTTTTTAAAGTAAACTATCCATTAAATCCATAACGCGGATAGCATCATCTGATAAAGATAGGGATGCTTGTTGATTGAGGTGATGCTCCAAAACTCCTTTGAGCGCAATCAATTTCATGCTATTTTCTGCTAAAGTTTCAGAAATAGCTTGCGCTCCGGGCAAATAGCCGATCGCCCCCAAGTCCATCAAAGCCGATCGCCTCAACTGCAAATTATCCCCATTCAAAGCGCTTACCAACCGCTCTCCGTAAATCCGCTCACCAGTTAACTGATACATCGCCCGCGCCGCAGCGTACTGCACCCGCTCCACAGAATGTTCTAAAAAAGGTGAAATTAGCGGTATTGCTTCTGTCGCTTGCAGCGTTCCCAAAGCTTCAATTACCGAGTCGTAAGGTTGCACGAGGTGCGATTTTCCTGGCACTCGCACAGCAACAACTACGCCCCCATCCAATAACTTCATTAGCGGCCCAATGGAATCGCGATCGCCCAGCATTTCTAGAGCTTGAGCCGCCGCTTCCCGCACGTAATAATCGGCGCATTCTAAACAGCGAATCAGAGCCGGTAAGGCTTGTTTGTCGCCCAATTTACCCAGAGCCCGCGCCGCATTTCGCAATAGGGAATAGTCGCCGATTTTTGTTTGTTCTGATTCTTCTTGCAATGCGGCAATTAAAGCTGCAATAGCTGCCGGTTCCTTGACTCGAAATCTGCCAACCCACCAAGCAGCATAATACCGGAGACTGTAATCTTGGGAGTGCAAATTTGCGATCGCCTGTTCAACAGTTAAAGACTCGCCCTCAGCTACACCCGCCGGCGGTGAGTCGGATTCGTAATAATCCATAGTCATTAGTTATTAGTGATTCGTTATTCGGCGATTGAAATCGCTGTTATACAGACAAAACCTGCAAGGCAAGGGTTGGCGAAACTCGGCGATTTTAATCGCTACTAAACAGACAAAACCCGCCTGCGCGGGTTGCATTAACTCTTAGTCCGTTTGGAGTGGACTTTGTTTGTGTAGCAGCGATTTCAATCGCCGGTTCTAGCTTGTGTAGAAGCGATTTTAATCGCCGGTTCTAGCTTGTGTAGGAGCGATTTTAATCGCCCCTGCAACCAAACTATTGGCGATCGCCCAATGATTCATGCGATGATTCATGCGATGATTCTGCGATCGCGCTTAAAGGATGAATGCTGACAATTTTCCCGCCCATGCGAGTAACCCGCTGCATTTCGTGATTCATCCGATTGTAAGGCACGGTGATAAATGTACTCGCGCTCGATCGGATCGAATAATCCACATTATTTGTTTCATCGCTTTGCCGCAAGCCAACAACTTCATACCGAAAGCAGCGACCGGCGGAAGCTGTATTACCACTTTTTCCAGCTACAATTTGACCGAACATAAGCTTCTTGGTAATTGGTAGTTAGTAATTGGTCAGTAGTCCTTAGTCCTTAGTCCTCAGTCTTTAGTTGTTAGCTAATGTTATTTCCCACTCTTTATTTCACCGTTATTAGTTGTTATGTTCTGATTAAGTAGGTCAGCACAAAAAAACATAGTATCTGCTAGGGGCGGGTGAGAGCTAACCAGCTATGATACAAGCCAGTATATGAGTGCTCTCACCCACCCTCCCCATGTAATGTTTCTTTGTTACCACCTACTTACTGACTAATAAATGCTGAGTGATAACTGGTGACTGATGACTAATGACTGATGACTAATGACTAAATTGGAGTAATGCTGGCGATTTTCGCGCCCATGCGCTGAAATTTCTGCATTTGCGAAGACAAATCCTCAACAGGTACGATGAAAGCTTTGCTGCTGCGGCGCACGCTGGGATAGCCGCCCGTCCGAATGCCCGAAACTTCCACGCGCAACAGCCGCCCTTCTTTGCCGTAAGCTGCCGCGCCGCCGAAAGTGCTGGTGGGAGTTACGTTTCTGGCAGAAGACCGATATGCCCAACCTTCGTTACCGCCAGAAGGCCCAACTACAGCCGTAGCGCTGTTAGTGCCGAGTTCGACAGCTAAGCGAGAGCTATTGCCTTCTAGTTGAGATGTATCGCTGTTTGCATAGCCGCGATACAGGCGGAACATCCGGGTAAAACCGACGGTTTTTTGCCCTCGCTGGGTGTTAAAGCCGCGGTAGTAAGGCACGATACTTTCGCCAAAGTTTTCTTGATACTCTACTGAATCGATGTAAGAATCAATATCAGCGTCGTAGCCTTTTGTTTGGTACAAATCTAAGTGCTCAATTACTTCAGATTCGTCGTAGGTAGCGCGACCGAGCAAGTGTTTGTAGTTTAGTTCGATCGTCCGAGTTTGGAAACTGTTGTAGAAAAACTTAGTTTTGTACAGTTCTGACTTAGCTACAGCGCGTACAAATTCTCGTACCGTCAAACTGCCGTCTCGCAGCAAAGACTCGGAACTTGTAAGTCGCTCGGATTTCATTAAATAGTCGTTGCCCAGCACCTGACGGTAAACGGCACGAATCACCGTTTCAACGTCGTCTTTGGTGTAGTTCGGACGCAATTCTACCTTCGGCGCATCGCTCAATGCGGATGTTCCCAGTCTGGACGCTGCTGTTGTAATCGCCACCAGATTTTCTCCTAAATTAATGACAAAAGTTTAAAGCTTTGTTGCACTTGAGATTTTTAGGGCTAAGGCTAATATGTATCAAAGTAGGGTGCGCAGTGCGCACCTGAATCAAAGTAGGGTGCGCAGTGCGCACCTTACCTATACACATAAAATTGAAGAATTTTTTAGCCTTAGTCCTAATTTGCTAAAGACGTTTCAAAAAAACGTCAATACACAAACTTTAAGCTGTGGTAATACTTACCACTTTGCCGCCACGTTTGTTGATTTGCTGCAAGCTCCTCGAAAGTTGCTCGTAAGCCACGAGGTATTCGGTAGTAGTCCGCCGCACTTGGGGCGAAAACATAGCCGAACCTTGCATTGCGGTGACTCGGTAGAGTTGGCCGCGAGAACCGCCGGAAGTTCCACCAAGGGCTTTTCCGGTGGAGGCCGTGTATATTGGCGAAGCCATATTTCTCGCTACTTCCCAAGTCAGCCGGGCTTGGGTTTGGTTTTGCGATCGATCGCTAGAAGCAAAACCCCGGTATAGTTGAAACATCCGGTTAAAACCGACGGTTTTTTGACCTCTTTGAGTCGCGAAACCGCGATAGTAAGGCACTATACTTTCGCCAAAATTTTCTTCATACTCAACTGAGTCAATGTAAGAATTAATTTCAGCTTCGTAGCCTTCTGCATTGTACAAATCAACGTGGAAAGCAATTTCCGACTCGTCGTAAGGAGCGCGGCCCAACAAATGCTTATAATTAAGCTCGATTAACCGCGTTTGCGAGTTCGGGTAAAAAAACTTTTTCCGATAAGTTTCGGAATGTGCAATTGACCGCACAAAATCTTTAACTGAAATCTGCCCTTGCTGCAGCAGAGATTCAGCACTGGTAACTCGTTCGCTCGACATTAAATACTCGTTGCCGAAAACTTGGCTGTAAGCGGCGCGAATTACTGCTTTCGCATCGTCTTGCGTCCAGTGGGGGCGCAGTTCTACCCGTCCCGCTTCTTCAAATGCTTTTATTCCCAACCGTTCTGCTGCACCTGATCCCCCCATTTTCGCTTCTTCCTTTTTTGGTTTAAAAATTGAAAACTGCTTAAAAAAGTATTTGCAAAACTAGGCTTCGATCGCAGATGCCCGGAATTCTAAACAACCGCTAACACTTAAGCTAACAGCAGCTTACAATCCCGGGCATCACACAAATCTAGCTCAGAGCGTTGATTGCGTAGTCGAGGTAGGAATTCGCTTCAGTTGCAGCGTCGCCACTGAGACCGTGGTTGCCTTTGATGTACTTGAGAGCTTCAACGTACCAGCTAGGAGACAATTCAAATGTCCGGTTGATTTCGTCAACACCTGCAATCAGGTACTCGTCCATCGGACCGGTGCCGCCTGCAACTAAGCAGTAGGTTACCATCCGCAGGTAGTAGCCGATGTCGCGAGCGCACTTGGCTTTACCGGTTGGGGTAGAAGCGTAGTTCGGGCCTTGCATTTGTTGCGTGTACGGGAATTTGTTGTACACAGCTTGAGCTGCACCGTCGATCAAGCGCTGAGAGTTGGCGGTCAACGCTTTGGCTGCTTCCAAACCTGCTGCTGCTTGGCGGAAACGGCCGAAGGCGACTTGCAGTTCTGTGCTGCTCAGGAAACGGCCTTGAGAATCGGCTGCGGTTACTGCTTCAGTCAAAGGGGTTTTCATTGTTCTGGTTTCTCCCTAATGTTGTGTTGTTTTTGTACAAAAATGAATGTTGGCAAAAATGCGATGCTCGCTTCTTTACAACAAATGTTCGCTTGGCTATTTTTAGCCGACTGCATTAGCTGCGCGGTCGAAGTAGCTGCCGATTTCAGACATCAGCGAGCTGCAATCACCACGGGTAACGCCGTTGGGGTCGTTAGCGATCGCGATTGCTGCTTCTTTCATTTTTTGCACGCCGGCTGCAACTGAGCCACCGGGAACTCCCAGAGCTTGGTATGTTTCGCGCAGACCGTTCAAGCAGCGGTCGTCCAAAACGCTGGCGTCGCCTGCAAATGTTGCATAGGTGACGTAGCGCAAGATGATTTCCATATCGCGCAAGCAAGCTGCCATGCGGCGGTTGGTGTATGCATTGCCACCAGGAGCGATCAGTTGGGGCTGTTCGGCGAACAGGGTGCGAGCTGCATTGGTCACGATGCTGGATGCGTTGCCGGTCATGCGGTTTACTGCGTCAATCCGCTTGTTAGCGTCGGAAACCATGCTGCTGAGAGCATCTAGTTGACCCTGAGCTAGAAATTCGCCCCGAGCGTCAGATTGGGAAACCACTTTTGTAAATGCGTCAAACATGAAAGAACTCTCCTACTTGAGTTAATTGAGTTTGGTTGCGGTATAAAACCGTTAAGTTAAATTTGTTCAGGCTACGAGTGCCTGCAAGGGTTGAAATTTGATGCCAGCTAATCTGCTGGTCCGATCGAGTTCTCCCTTTCCGCTACCTGTACTATTGTTACATCGTAACGGACGTTTAAGAAACCTTAGAATTTTTTACATCTTTTATGAGATGCGACAAACCTTGTCAATCAGTGTTTTTGTTAACTTTGGCCTGTCGTTTCAACCCTCTGATAATCTTTATACAACGCTCGCCCGTCTTTGTTTATTACAAATTATTACAGAAAATTATCTCTCTATGAAGGTAAATCTCGGGTGGGAAAGTGCGGGCTAATCTCCTTCCTGCGGTAGATGCGGGGTTGCAAAACAAAACGCAGAGTTTGCTTCCCTCGCCCCTCCAGTGGCGGTGGAACCGACCCGAACAGTCCCGTAGGCCGATCGCCTTTGTTGGCTTTCTCTGGAAAAGCGGAATTGTTAAGAAGGGTTAAATAAATTAAAGTTTTGGTAAAAGAAGGCTGGGGGAATAGGGAAAAAAGCAAAAATTCTGCCCAATGTCAGGATGTCTGCAGAATTCGGTGTGGGAAAAATCCAAAAGATTGTGAACCCGCTCGCCACAGCCTCAGCTTTTGCCGGAAATATCAGCATTTAGTGACAAAACTCAGCGGTTGGAAGTTGAAAGACCGGGCCCGGTCTTTCATAACGCGGGGATTCTCTTGTATCATGGGGAGTCCTTGGACTTGACCCAAGACCAAGCATCTACTCTGTGCCCTGCAGCGGTTGCAAAAAAACTTTCTTCATCTATCTGTTATATGTTCTGCTTCCCACAGGCTAGTCCCACGCAAGCGTGTGGGAAGCTGAGCATTGTGGAGGGTGAGAAAACCAACACAGGCGATCGAGACCTGTCAACGCAGCGCCATTTTTCTTTTAACATTAAACAATAATGGGAATAGATGGGTTCGGATACGATCGTTTTATTAAGTTTTTTTTAAGGTAGGTTTTGACCTGCTGCGCACGCTGGCATCCCCTGACTAAAGTCACTCTTGCTTTCAGCTTCTTTTGTGTGTCATAGCCGAAAGAATTGCTAATTTTTAGTAGTAAGGTGGATAAGTGCTATCAGCGGTAGGTCTACAAACGGGGCGATCGAGCCGCCAGACGCATTGAAGTTAAAAGCTTTTTGCTTCCCCGGCATCGAACCGCCCAAAACCAGTCCCAAGTTAAACAGTTTTTTATTCAGAACTCAAAACTTAAAACTCTCTCACTGTAATCAGCCAGATGGATCGGCTGTAGCTGTCCGGCCGCAACCACCTTTATGCCCCATGATCGATCGTAATTTATGTCTTCAAATTCTCCCTCTTCTTGGCACACCGTAGCAATTGACCAAACTCTCAAGCAGCTAAGCAGCAACAAAGACGCTGGCTTGAGCAGCCAACAGGTGTCAGAACGCTTGCAGCAATACGGCCCCAACGAACTAGAAGAAACAGGAGGCCGCAGTCCGTGGTCGATTTTTGTCGATCAGTTCACCAACATCATGTTGTTGATGCTGATGGGTGTGGCCGTGATTTCGGCTTTTTTGGACATTCGGTCGAATACTTTTCCCAAAGACGCGATCGCCATTTTTGCGATCGTCATACTCAACGGCATTCTCGGCTATTTCCAAGAGCAAAGTGCCGAAAAAGCCCTCGCAGCCCTCAAAAACCTCGCTTCCCCCCTAGTCAAAGTCGTGCGGGACAGCAAAACTTCGGAAATAGCCGCCAAGGAACTCGTACCTGGAGACGTGATGCTGTTAGAGGCTGGGGTAAAAATAGCAGCAGATGGCAGATTGATCGAAGCTTCCAACTTGCAAGTCAGAGAATCTGCTTTGACGGGAGAAGCTCTAGCAGTTACCAAGCAAGCAGAGCTAGAACTTCCAGAAGATGCTTCCTTGGGCGATCGACTCAACCTGATTTTTCAGGGAACAGAAGTTGTTCAGGGACGAGGAAAGGCGATCGTCACCAACACCGCAATGCAAACTGAACTGGGCAAAATTGCCGCCATGCTTCAGTCAGTAGAAAACGAACCGACTCCCCTGCAACAGCGGATGAGCCAGTTGGGAAATGTTCTAGTCTCCGGTGCCCTAGCCTTAGTCGCAATTGTCGTCATCGGCGGCATGATTACCTTCCAAAACGGCGGCATCGGTTTCGATACCAGCAGGTTTGAAGAGTTGTTAGAAGTTTCTCTCAGCATGGCTGTGGCTGTGGTGCCCGAAGGGCTCGCAGCAGTCGTGACAGTTACTCTGGCACTCGGAACTAGGCGGATGGTGAAACGAAACGCCCTGATTCGCAAACTGCCGGCCGTAGAAACTTTGGGCTCGGTAACTACCATTTGTTCTGACAAAACAGGTACTCTGACTCAAAATAAAATGGTAGTTCAGCTAGTGTCTACGGGCGACTGCACAGTCGCCGTCGCAGGCGACGGCTATGCCCCGATCGGAGATTTTACCGATCGCCTGACAGCGGCTAAAATTAATAATTTAGAGGAATATCCAGAACTCGAATCTTTATTAATTGCCTGTGCAGTTTGCAACGACGCAGTATTGCAACACGAACAGCAAGAATGGCAGATTTTAGGCGACCCCACAGAAGGATCTCTGCTGTGTGTAGCGGGAAAAGCAGGCATTTATAAGGAAAAACAGTCTCAATTGCTGCCGCGGACGGCGGAATTTCCTTTTTCTTCCGAACGCAAACGGATGAGCGTAATTTGCGAAGTGCCCGGTCGATCGGGAAATTCGGGATTTCCCGCAGCACAAGGACAGCAGCCGAATTATTTGATGCTGACCAAAGGCTCTCCAGAGTTGACTTTGGAGCGCTGCAAAGGCATTATAGTCGGCGATCGAGTACAACCTTTAACCCAGGAAATGCGCGATCGCATCCTCGTGGAAAACAACAACATGGCAAGCGGCGGTTTGCGAGTCCTCGGGTTTGCGTACAAACTCTGGGAAAACGTACCGCCCGAAGGTTCTGAGGAAACCAGCGAACAAGACATGATTTGGCTGGGACTCGTCAGTATGCTGGACGCCCCGCGCCCGGAAGTGCGGGAAGCAGTGGTGAAGTGCCGCGATGCAGGCATTCGGGTGGTGATGATTACAGGAGACCACCAGTTGACAGCAAAAGCCATCGCCTACGATTTAGGTATTGCAACAGAGGGCGATCGAGTTCTCACCGGTCAAGAATTAGAAAAGCTCACCCAAGAAGAACTCAAACAGCAAGTCGAACAGGTTAGCGTTTACGCCCGCGTCTCCCCAGAACACAAATTGCGCATTGTCCAAGCTTTGCAAAGTTGGGGCAAATTTGTCGCAATGACCGGCGACGGCGTTAACGACGCCCCCGCCTTGAAACAAGCCGATATCGGCATCGCAATGGGGATTACCGGCACCGATGTCAGCAAAGAAGCTAGCGATATGGTGCTCCTCGACGACAACTTCGCAACTATTGTCGCCGCCGCTGAAGAAGGGCGAGTGGTGTATAGCAATATTCGCCGCTTTATTAAGTACATTTTGGGCAGCAACATCGGCGAAGTTTTGACAATTGCGGCCGCACCTTTAATGGGTTTGGGAGGAGTGCCGCTGACGCCGCTGCAAATTTTGTGGATGAACTTAGTAACAGACGGCGTTCCCGCTTTGGCATTGGCTGTGGAACCGGCGGAACCGAACGTGATGAAAAAGCCTCCTTTCAGTCCGCGAGAAAGTATTTTTGCGCGGGGTTTGGGTTCTTACATGATTCGGATCGGGATTATTTTTGCAATTTTGACGATCGCAATGATGTCCTGGGCTTACGGATATACCACCAACCCCAACCATGTCGGAGATCCCGAGGCTTGGAAAACAATGGTGTTTACAACTCTTTGTTTGGCACAAATGGGTCACGCGATCGCAATTCGGTCTAACACTCAGCTAACTATCGAGTTAAATCCCTTGACTAATGTTTTTGTTTGGGGAGCTGTGATTGTGACTACTATTCTGCAATTGATGCTGATTTATGTTCCGCCGCTGAGAGCATTTTTTGGCACTCATTATTTAACGCCTTTGGAATTGATGGTTTGCTTCGGTTTCAGCGCCCTGATGTTTGTCTGGATTGAACTGGAAAAACTGTTCGTGCGCTTTTACAAATCTAGAAAATAGTGTTAACGGCTGACGAATACTGAGCGAGGTTTCATTATTAGCTAGAGTCCTCGCATTTGGCACTATCCTCAAGCACATCCGCCAGGGGTTTCAACCCCTGGCTCATATCAAATCCGGTAGCATCGGAATTATTCATCTCTGTATTCTCTCCCTCTGCGTTCTCTGCGCCCTCTGTGGTTAAATCATTCCGATGCAACCGGAAACGATATCACACCCAAATTCATCGATATGAAGACTAAAGTGATTGTGTCACAATTAAATATTTATTACGTCGTTATAATGTGATTGCGATCGCAACGCTCGGCGAAAATCGCAATCGTAAAGGATCTCGGTTGCCAACCTGTAAGGTGCGCCCGGTCGTTCACCCGCTCGATGACTGTATTACTAATTACTGGAGTTTAGACTAAAAAATGGTCACAGCTAAAAGTAGCTGCCTTTTAACAGAAGGCAAGCTGTTGCTCAAAAAC
>NZ_JAUBSF010000037.1:0-56379 GCF_036704615.1 Microcoleus sp. K4-B3 | reverse complement strand
TATAACCTTATTCCGAGAATATCGCTCCGAGTTTGAGCCTCAACAAAGATTTAAGGGAGATAAAGCTTACGTTGGAGCAGATTTAATAACAACTCCCATTAAAAAACCCCGGAAACGAGAATTAACAACAGAACAAAAAGAACAAAATAAAGCGTTTTCTGCTCGCCTAAATTTTGTGGAACATCGAATTAGATCGGTCAAGATATTTCGAGTTGCCCAAGAAAGATTTAGATTAAATCCCCAAAAATATGAGCAAGTAATTTTAACAATTTGTGGAATAGTAAGGTTGCGAATAGGAGCGCTAATATTACCCTTATAAAAAGCTAGGCAATCGTCAGATTAAAATCAACACAGAGCGCTCAATATTTCGAGATAATTATCAACAATAAATATCTCAAAGTCTTGTTTTATCGTGCACGCTAGCTAATTTAGGATGATTACATTTACGTCAAGGAGCTTAACTACACAAAGGCTTTGATTGTTTTCGGAGATGTCTAATATAGAAAGGGCGGTCTGGAAAATTTGTTAAAAAATAGGCAGGTTTTCGGTCGCCCAAAAAAGTTCTCAGTTGAAATAGCAGCGACCTTGCAACAAGAGTTGAGAGACCCTGAAGGATTTCAGAGTTATAAAGAAGTTCATCTTTGGCTCTGGTTGATTAAAGGAATAGCCAGTAGTTACCCGGCTGTATATTCTTTGGTTAGAGGTGAATTGAAAAGTAAATTAAAAATTCCAAGACCTCGCAGTATTTCTCAGAAATCTACGGCAATTAATGAATTTAAAAATAACTTACATCAACAGATAAAAGCTTTACTAGACAAAGCTTTACCTCAAGTAAACAAATATAAAAAAGTCACTTATTGGTGTAGTGATGAAACGCGGATAGGGCTGCAGACAATTCGTCGGCGTAAGCTGACGCTTTCAGGCGTAAAGCCCGCCCGGAAAGCATCAATGGAAATTTGAGTTTTTTTGGCTGTATGGGGCAGTATCGAGCGCTACGGGAAAAAGTTTCTTTTGGGAGTTTTCGCATTTAGACAAAGTTTGTTTTGAAGCATATTTACAACTTTTTTCAATACAATATCCTCATGAATTACACATCATTCAAGTAGATAACGCACCCGCTCATAATTTAAGCTCATCTGAATTACCAGACAAGATCATTTTACTATTTCAGCCTCCGGCTTGTCCAGAAGTAAATCCCACAGAAAGAGTGTGGGAATATCTCAAAGATTTTTGAGCTTGGTCGGTGTTTAGTAATCTTGACGAACTCCGCACAAAAGTCCAGGAAATTTTGGTATCTTTCACCGAAAGTGTCATTGGTTTTCTCACCGGATGGTCTTGGATTTTACATTCTTTATCTCTATCACATCTTTTAAAAAATGGTATTAAGCTTGCCATCCAGGAATGTCAAGCATCTTGGCTAAGATTTTTAGATGTTAATTACACAGGAATTTTTTGAGTATTTATACGCAACAAGGACAATGAAGCCCGATCGCACCTCTCGCCCCCCTGTTGTGGTACAGGCACTCCGACCTGTACCACAAGCCCTCGTTTAACCTCCACTTTTCCCCATCCTGCCAAACTTCCCGCTAAATTAAAGAAGTGAAAAAATATTCAGGCCCTACCAAGGAGATGCCATGCCTCGCGTCAGAGCACCAGAATTCCCCGGAAACTACCCCTGGCTAAACACCGAGAAACCTTTATCCATTGAATCCTTAAAAGGGCGCGTCGTCCTCCTCGACTTCTGGACGTACTGCTGCATCAATTGCTTGCACGTCCTGCCCGACTTAAAATACCTCGAACAAAAATATAAAGATTCCCTCACGGTTATCGGCGTTCACTCGGCTAAATTTGAAAACGAAAAAGAAGTAGAAAACATCCGCCAAGCTATCCTCCGCTACGATATCGAACATCCAGTAATTGTAGACAGCGGTATGAAAGTTTGGCAAAGCTACGCGGTTCGCGCTTGGCCGACTTTAATGGTGATCGATCCAGAAAGTTATGTCGTTGGCTTTGTTTCCGGCGAAGGCAATAGAGAAGCACTTGACGAGTTAGTTGGCAAGTTAATTGCTGAATACAAAGATAAAAATGCACTCAACTTTAAAGAACTCCGTTTTAGCTTAGAAAAACAGCGCAAACCTGTATCAACACCGCTGGCTTTTCCCGGTAAAGTGCTGGCATTTGCGATCGCTGCAACGGAGGCAAAACAGCTTCACCCACAGGTCGCGCTGTTGGGCGAAATGACTGAGGAAAATGAATATGTAAATGAAACTGTATTACCCGGGCCTGCTAATTCAGTCATACAAAACTTAGTCGGTTCTTGCTTATTTATTGCCGATTCTGGACACAATAGGATTGTTGTCAGCACCATCGAAGGTGAAGTGCTGCACGTCATCGGTACCGGCAAACCCGGTTTAACTGATGGGGGCTTTGAAGAGGCGGAGTTTTTTGCACCTCAAGGTATGGCTTTTGATGCAGAAAGTCAAATTCTTTATGTTGCTGATACGGAAAATCATGCTCTCAGAAAGATTGATTTTACGACTCAACGAGTGGAAACTGTTGCTGGTACCGGCGAACAAAGTCACGAAATTGCACCGGGCAGCGGCAAGGGTTTAGAAACCAAATTGAACTCGCCTTGGGATTTAGAAAGAGTGGGAAATAGACTTTTTATTGCTATGGCGGGTTCGCACCAAATTTGGGAAATGCAATTAGACACTGGTACGATCGGCACTTATGCGGGTATTGGTCGAGAATCCTGTGTTGACGGGAATCTTGCAGAATCTGCTTTTTCTCAGCCCAGCGGTCTCGCTACGGATCGATCGGAGTTGTTTGTTGCTGACAGCGAAATTAGTTCGATTCGCGCTGTGGGTATTGATGAAGACCCGAAGGTGCGTACTGTTTGCGGTAGCGGTGAATTGTTTGGTTTTGGGGATAAAGATGGTCGCGCTGATGAGGTCAGGTTGCAGCACTGTTTGGGTGTTGAATACGCTCAAAATTACCTCTGGGTTGCTGATACTTACAATCACAAAATTAAGCGGATCGACCACCGGGGCGGTACGTGTAGAACAATGATTGGAGATGGTACAGCAGGTTTGGTTGACGCTAGGGGTCTCGATGCTCGATTTTTTGAACCTTCAGGGTTGAGCGCTATCGGGGCTCACTTGTTTGTTGCTGATACGAACAATCATGTGATTCGGCGAGTTGAGTTGGATACGCTGGAAGTCACAACTTTGGATTTCCCCAGTTTGTGCGCTCCTGATGTTTGTCTTCCTGATTGAGCCGATATCGACCTTTTTCCCATTAGCCAGGGTTCTCAATTATCCTAATTGCCAGATTGATTGCGGTAAGGTAGGGTGCTCTTCGGCGCACCTTACCGAAATTGTTCAGCAAAGTAAGTTAACCTAACAGTCCTGGACGCAAAAACCCGGTTTCTTCAGGTAATTTGGTGATATATGCTCGATCGCGACAACGAAAAACCGGGTTTTTTTGGGAAGCCTGCGTCCAGGACTGCCTAAACCCACATTCCGCACCAGCCAAGTGTCACACTACGAATTGTCGGAGTTTGGCGAAATTGAACTGGCGAGCGCCAGTCCAATTACCACTCCTGTGTATAAAAAGTGACCATTTGGGTTCACAAAATTCCGCAAAAACCGATTGTGACAGTTGAAAGTGCCGAAAGTGGGTCTAATTTGCATCGGGGCGCAGAAACCGGGTTTTTTACCGAATCTGCGGTCTACAACGCGTCTTTTCCTAAAAAAACCCGGTTTCTAACCCACATTCGGCACCCTGAACTGGCACACTGTTTTTTGGGAACAAAAAAATGGGGGTTGTACGAATCAGTCCTCCAATTTATTCTTAATAATTGTTAGCTATTGAGAATAACTGCTTGATAAAGAGATTTGCTTGTAAAAACATAAAACCCTTACTTAGTAACCATTTCAAGCTCTTTTCAGTCAATGTGACAGTTGAGGGTGCGGAATGTGAGGTGCAGTAATAATAAGTGCACCACAGTGGTAAGATTTGTTTTGGCAAGTAAAGAGGTCTTTACCATGAATCTATTTCAAAAACTAACTTCTCTGATACGTCGAGGACTAACTGTATTGGCTCTTGTTGGTATGCTGGGTATCAGCTTTAGTGCTCCATCATACGCGGCTGCACCTGCTAGATTTGTCTTTGAGGACTACGCCTCTAGTCAATTCGTTATTGAACTCACTGACGAGACTAAGATCCAACAAGCCCGGAATATACTCAATGGAACCGAGAAAGATGCAACCCATGTAATGGGAAGAATCATAAAAAGACCTGCTCCCTACAATTCAAAATGGAGCTATCAATTAGATCCAGCGACTATCGGCTTCTTTAACATGGCGATAGAAGTTTGTGATTCTACAACTACGTACCTCGAAGACCACCTTGATGAAGCGGGTGGAGCATTTTTACCAGGTGCTTTTTGGTGTCCTTGGAGTTCACGGCTAGTCAAGGAAATTCAGTAACCCGAAAACTTGCATTCAAAAAGCGATCGCATTTTTCTGGAGTTAACACCTTTTGTCGAAGAGCCTGGTTTTGCTGATGTAAGTCAGCAATCACTTTTTGTGCCGTATCCAGTTCCTCTTTAAGTCGAGAAACTTCTCCCTTCAGTTGTGCTACTTCTGAATTTTGGAAGGATATACGTATTGGCGCACCTTACCGAAATTTTTCAGCAAAGTAAGTTAACCTAACAGTCATGGACGCAAAAAACCGGTTTCTTCAGGTAATTGGGTCATAAGCTGTACTGCATTTAAATTGTATGTTGAGGGCGGATCTCCTGCCCGCTCCACAAGAGTGAAAGTTTCTTTTACCATACAATTTAAATGCGGATTAGCTTATACGCTCGATCGCGACAACGAGAAACCGGGTTTTTTTGGGAAGCGTCCGTCCAGGACTGCCTAAATCGCATCGTGGCCCAGAAACCGGGTTTTTTACCGAATCTGCGGTCTACAACGCGTCTTTTCGTAAAAAAAACTGGTTTCTAAACGATCGTGCCTAAGTCCTATGTTGTTAATTCAATGGTGAGTCAACCCGCGATCGCCAGTATTAAATAATCCCAAAAATCATCGCCCAAATCTAAAATTCGGAATAGCTCAGCAGCCGTACTATTTTTTCATCATCGTTCAATTCGCCGACAATTCGTCGCACGGGTTTCGGCCAGATTTTAATCAAAGTAGGAGTTGCTGAAATCTGATCTGCCTCAGCTTGTTCGGGATGTTTCAACACATCAATTACTTTTAAAGTGTAGGGACGATCGAGGCATTGCTCTAAGAACAGGTGTAAAGTTTCGAGGGTGCGTTCGGTGCTGGGGTTGCTGCCGGAAACAAACAGACGCAAAACATAACCTTGAGTTTGTGGCGGTGGGGTGAGTGCTGTTGGTTTGGGAAGCGGAGTCTGCTGCGATTGCGGCAAGCACCAGGCAGGTACTATCGAAGTGATCCGGTCCGATCGAGCTTCGGGGCTGGCATACTGTACAACTAAGTCGTGATTTTCCCAAAGTTCAGGGAATTGTTGGTGATAAGTAGCGACCGCCATCGGTTCGCACATTTCTTCGTTCCGAGCGTGCCACACTAAGTCGCCAGTCCCAAAAATGGCATTCAGCAGCATTTGATGTCGCAGCACGGGGGGGTAAGCCTCGGCAGCAACCCGCACCTGTCGATCGCCTGGATCGAGCCAGCAGTCAACGGTTGCCGTGTAGCAAGGTATCAGAAAATGCGGCGGTTCCGACAAACCGAGGATCTCCTGTAGAGCTACGCACAACTGCAAGTGCCACCGAGTTTGCTTGCGGGGGTCTATGCAATAGATTAAGTCTCCCCCTGGTGTAAACAGCGCAATGCCTTTGAAAAATTCCGGCAAAATCGGGCGATCGACTTTCAAATCAGTACACCAATTAAAGTTAACAGTTAACAGTTAACTGTTAACTGTTAACACTCCACCTTTAGACTCGACCTCGAAGCATCTGAGCCATTTCGTTCGGGAACGGCGAGTTCTCTACACAAAGTTCTTCAGTAATCCGACCTTCTTGATAAAGGCCGTAGAGCGACTTATTCATCGTCGTCATGCCTTCATAAGTATCTTTGATCATAATTTGATTGATTTCCTCATTCTGCCCCTTCAGAATGTATTCCTTAACCACGTCGGTATTGATCATAACGTCGTGGAAAGCAGCCCGCTTCCCGTCTGTGGTTTTGCACAGCAGTTGAGCAATAATCGCCACGAGGGATTCGGAAATTGAAACCCGTATGGCATCCTGTTCTTCCGCCCCGAACATATCCAGAATCCGGTTCAGGGTCTTAACCGCACTGTTGGTGTGCAGGGTTCCTGCAACTAAGTGACCGGTTTGAGAGGCTTTGAGGGCGATTTCCACCGTCTCTCTGTCCCGAATTTCTCCTACTAGCAGCATATCCGGGTCTTGTCGCAGAGCGCCTTTGAGAGCGCTCATAAACTTGAGGGTGTGCCTGCCGACTTCCCGGTGCTTGATCAAGGATTTTTTGCTTTCGTGTACGAATTCTACCGGGTCTTCGATCGTGATGATGTTGTAGGCTTTATTCTTATTGATGTAGTCGATCATCGCGGCCAAGGTGGTAGACTTACCCGAACCTGTCGGGCCCGTCACCAAAATCAGCCCTTTGTGGTAGCCGCATATTTTCTTAAAGACCTCCGGCAGTTTCAATTCCTCCATTGTCAATATTTTGGCAGGAATTAGCCGCAGTACCATCGCCGGGCCGGCCAAGGAGTCCATGCAACTGATCCGAATGCGGACGAACCCGAAGTCGAAAGCGCCGTCAAAGTCTAGGGTTTTTTGGAAAATTTCAATTTCTTCATCGCTCATGCACTCGCGCAACCACCCAAAAAACGTATCTAAATCTGTTGGTGGATAGCCTATGTCGGCAATCTCGCCCCGCGTGCGGAAGCGGGGAACTTCGTTTACTCCGAGGTGAAGGTCGGATACTCCTTCTTCTTTGGCTCGGATGACTAGCTCTTTCAAAGTCGGAACTCCGCCGCTGGAGATTGGGCCTTTAGGTGTGGCGAAGGATTGGGGCGCTGGTGCGGGCGGCGGTGCTGGTGCTGGTGCGGGCGGGGGTGCTGGCGGCATTCCTGCTGCTCTGGGGGGCATCCCGGGAGCTGGAGGGCGGGGCATTCCTGGCAGTGGGGGAGCTCCGGGTACGGGCGGGCGAGGAGCTGGCGGATGCTGTTGTGTCATATGCGCTACCTTAAGTTGGTGAGAAGGCTGACTCGAACAGATGATTTGTGGGAGTTGGACAATGCCGATCGCCATTGTGCGGGTCTTGCACAAAAGCTTGACTGTTCTACTCAGTCTATCCTAAGAGGGGGTTCTACTGCTGCACTACTAAGGAAATCTTCTGCCAATTGGAGGATGCGAGCGCTCTCGATATACGAGCAAATATGGATTTTCTACCTTTTTGGATAATTTTTTTAAAGGGAAAGAGTTCTCCGCACCCCGGCAGTATAAATTAATACTTTGGCTAACTGTTAAGGACTTAAACCGATGAATTCTGTCGATCTGGCTTTTACTCCAGCTCTGGAGTTGGCGGAGTCGATCCGCACCCTGGAAGTGTCGCCTTTAGAAATTGTCAATCTGTACTTGGAACGGATTGAGCGATTAAACCCTGAGCTGGGCAGTTATTTTACAGTAACGGCCGATCGGGCGATCGCCCTGGCTAAATCTCAAACCGAACAACTAGCTCGGTTAAACAAGTCACAGGAATTGCCACCTTTTTTCGGAGTGCCGATCGCCATTAAAGACTTGACACCCGTTACCGGCGTTCCCTGTACCTACGGCACTCAGGCTTTGCTGGGTAACATCTCTGCCTACGACGAGTCAGTAGTATGGCGGATCAAAGCAGCGGGATTTAACATTCTGGGGAAAACAGCAACCTCTCAAATTGGCTCATTACCTTACACCGAACCAGAAGGTTTCCCACCGGCGCGCAATCCCTGGAATTTAGACTATACGCCGGGAGGTTCCAGCGGAGGCTCAGCAGCCGCTGTAGCAGCGGGTTTGTGCGCGATCGCCCAAGGTTCAGACGGCGGCGGTTCGATTCGAGGCCCGGCTTCCTGCTGCGGTTTAGTGGGCATTAAACCGTCGCGGGGGCGAGTTTCCTGGGCACCTGTCGGAGATTACCTCAGCGGCATTTCTGCCAACGGCCCACTGGCGCGCACTGTAGCTGACGCCGCCGCACTTTTGGACGTGATGTCAGGCTACACAACAGGCGATCCGTACTGGCTACCCGATTCAAATCCGACGTTTCTAGAGGCTTCCCGTCAAAAGTTGGGCAAACTGCGAATCGCTTTTTCTACCACTATTTCCCCTGTGGGCGAGGCTGCGGCTATCTGTCAGCAAGCGGTACTCGAAACCGTCAAGTTACTAACAGATTTGGGTCACGATGTGGAACCTGGATGCCCGGATTTTACGGGTTTAATCGAACCGTTTACCGCAATTTGGCAGTCGGGGGCGGCGGCAAGCGGCATTCCAGGCCCTGCTTTGGAACCCATGAATCGCTGGCTGTTGGAAAGAACTATTTCGGCTGGGGAATATTTGCGGGCGGTGAATCAAATGCAGGTTATTTCACGGCGGATTGTAGGATTCTTTGAAAAATTTGATGTGTTAGTTTTGCCGACTTATATGCACTCGCCAATCCGGGTTGGGGAGTGGGCTGATTTGAGTTGTGAAGAAACTTTGCAGCGGATTGTTAATTGGATTGCTCCTTGTCCGCCGTTTAATGCTAGCGGTTTGCCTGCGATCGCACTTCCTGCTATTGTAGATAACAACGGTTTGCCCGTGGGAATTCAAATTATCGGGCGGCCGGCGGCGGAAGCAACTTTAATTGCTTTAGCGGCGCAGATGGAAGTGGCGAAACCTTTCCCGGTTTTAGATTTTAAATAGGGAAGAGCAAGGAATAAAAGCACGTTTACCTTTTTTATGGGTATTCCAAATCAGGACTTGTACACGGAGAAGTAAAAACCGGATTTTTTTCAGATAATTCTCGTCAGCAAACCCATATTTTACGAAGAAACCGGGTTGCTCCCGACAAGTCCTACTTATTACCAATTACCCGCTGCAAATTTTCCATAATACGTCTTGAGATGGATAGATGCGTTTGATTTTTTTATCGGAAAACAGGTAGCTGTTCGCTGCCAATATTTAGGGTAAAACTTTATCTTGTAGCAAGCGCCAGGACGGTTAGTATACTTAATTTTTCGCGATAAAATGCCATACTAAATGAGGAAAACCTGGAAGATAGTATGGCATTTACTAATATTAAGTGCCAAAATTGCAACTAAATTTTTAGAGTAAAAGTAGGAAAATTATTCACTGTGGATGGTTGTGAAGTTCTAACAGAAGAGGATGCACCCAACAAAGAAAACCTGACAGTTAAGAGCCGATAGCTCTTTTGACTCCCGAAGTTGGTATTTCTCCGCCTGCCGATTAAAAAATCATTCAACTCCTCATCATCATTAGCACCCACAAGAGAAGGGCCGTGAGGTGCGGAATGGGCATCGGCAAGTAAATATGCCCAGAGGCCTTGACGATCGCGCCTCAAGCTAGACAATTTCTCGGCATAGGGGAAAATTTTGAGAATATGGTGATATATCTCCTCTAGTTCAATAAGGTAAAAATGAGCATCAGACCAGCTTTCAGATGGTTTTCTTCGGTGGCGAGTGTTTTGGGTTCGATCGCGATGGGCACTTTCAGTGCTGTGACATCTACTGTAAAACCGGCAGAAACGGTTGTTGTTGTCCGCAAAGGTATTTTAGAATTGTCAATATCGGTTGCAGATTTGCGCGAACTCGCAGAAACACGAAAAGTCCCCGAAAAACTGCAAGCTTACGCCAATCTCCTGTCCTCCGAACAGCGGAGTCAAGTCTTTCGAGCACTGCAAGCAAAAATTCCCCTAAATGTAGTCGGCCTGAGCAACTTGCTAAATACGGGCATCGGCACTGCCATCCTGACGGATTTGACTACAGTTATACCCAGGCGCGACGGTGCCGGTGTGGAAGCGCTGCGAACGGCTCTGGTAATGGGAGCGAAAGCCCCGGAAGGCTTATCGGTATTGAGTTTCATTGAATCTTATCCCAGCGATCGCTTAGTGGTGGATCTCGATCGAGCTTTCGCAGTTTTGGGAAATTTGAACGTAAGTTTTTGGCAAACTCAGCGGTTTATGACGGCGATCGCACCTCAGTTAGCAGCGGTTAAACCTGCCCTGAACCTGCCTTTCGACCCGAGCCAGCGCGGCCCTAATTGCGTGCGGGTACGGGCGCTAGATTTGAACGATAGCGCCCGCAATCGGCACATTCCGGTTGATGTCTACTGGTCGAGAGCTGCGACAGCCGACAAACCGACGATCGTCTTTTCTCACGGTTTGGGTTCTGTGCGCACGGATTTGCGCTACTTAGCCGAGCATTTGGCGTCTCACGGCTATGTGGTCGCAGCTTTAGAACATCCGGGAAGCAATGAAACGAACACTAATGCTGCGATCGCGGGTAAGTCTCCCTTGCTAGCTCCTCAAGAGTTTTTAGACCGTCCCAAAGACATCAGTTTTGTGCTCGACGAACTGACAAAATTGAACCAAACTGATGATAATTTGCAGGGGAAAATCGCGATCGACCGATCGGTAATAATTGGCTATTCTTTCGGCGGCGCTACAGCCTTGTCCTTGGCCGGTGCCGAACTGCAATTGAGCGGACTCAAACAAAGGTGTCAGGGGGATTTGATTGGGTTCAGCTTGGGCGAAGGCATTCAGTGCGCGGCGGCCGCATTGCCTGCAGAACGGTATCAATTGCGGGATGCAAGGATTAAAAGGGCGATCGCCATGAATCCGATCGCATCATTATTATTTGGAGAAACGGGTTTAAGTGCAATTCAAATTCCCATTTTAATAGTAGCATCTTCTGCCGACAAAACAACTCCCGCTTTAGCCGAACAAATTGCCGGCTTTCCGAAAATTCCATCTCCTAAATGGCTAGTCGGTTTTGTAGGAGGAACCCACTTAAGCGTCAAAGATCCGAGTACAACTTTAGACCAAGTTCGCAGACCGAGCACAGAAATTACCGGCGATGAACTTGTCGGCGACCAAGCTGTTAGCATACGCAATTATATTAAAGCTGTAAGTTTGGCTACGGCCGCTCAACTAACGGCAGAAGCTGACAAATATGCAGTTTTTCTAACATCAGAATACGCGCAATTGGCTTCCACACCGGCAATCCCAGTGCGGCTGGTAACAGAAATTTCCCCGGAAATTAATGCAGTCGTGCAAACTTTTATTCAAGGGAATAAGTAGTCATTAGTCATTAGTCATTAGTCATTAGTCATTAGTCATTAGTCATTAGTCATTAGTCATTAGTCATTAGTTATTAGTCATTAGTCATTAGCTAATAACTAAGGGTTAAGACTTGTACTAAGACGGATAAACCTGGTTTTTTAACAGGGATTACACTTGCATATGTATATTTAGGGTGGGCAACGCCCACCTTATACCAATCCGCACTAAAAACCCCTTTATAAGATTCGGCGATTGAAATCGCACTCTGCGCTTGCCTGTCGTCCCTCTCTGCGGACTAATAAATAAAGGAAATATTTAAGCCGGATTTCGTATTGCGACCTAGCAGCCTTTCCTTTTGTGTGCGCCGCCGCTTAGACCCAGGGTGTATGTTTCTTCTTAAGCTGTTTCTGATATTTTTTGTCCGTGCAAGGGCAAAATATAACAAAGCGCTTTCACAAACTCTACTCCCAAACTGCCATGCCTAAAAAAAATTTTATCCCGCTGTTGCTTCTGTTTATAGCGCTGTTTACCCTTTACGGTGACAGTTTAACTTTTCTCCCCAAACCTGTAAGAGAT
The DNA here is from genome assembly GCF_036704615.1 of Microcoleus sp. K4-B3. Taxonomy (NCBI): domain Bacteria; kingdom Bacillati; phylum Cyanobacteriota; class Cyanophyceae; order Oscillatoriales; family Microcoleaceae; genus Microcoleus; species Microcoleus sp. K4-B3. Next base: position 44,494 of record NZ_JAUBSF010000037.1, on the reverse strand, counting down.
ACTAGCGTGGCAAGTCGAAAGTTCTTCGTCGGGTTGTGGCCATCATGGCTGAAGCCGCAAGATTCAAACAAGCAAAGGGATAAGGAGATTGAGAACTTGGAAAAAAGCCCTAGTCCCAGTAGATAGTTTTGATCTACTAACGAGAAACCCGGTTTCTCTAACAATACCTAGCCATTTTCTTGTAGGTTGAGTTAAGCGAAGCGAACCCTACGCTTCGCTTCGCCCAACAGTAGGATTTGAGATTTTGGATTAAAGATTAGAGATTTTTTATCCACTCTCTAATCTTTAATCGATTAAACTTGAGATTTGAGATTTTCCTCCAACCGGTAAGGTGCGCAGTCCACACCTTACATAATTAGGTTCTGCTTCCAGGACTGTTTTAGATTTTTCCTCAAATCTAAAATTGATTAAGCGTGCTTTTTCAACCAGCTAAACATAGCTCGCAAATCTTTACCAACTTCTTCAATAGGATGTTCTGCTTCCTGACGGCGCATGGAGGTAAATCCCGGTTTGCCGGCTTGGTTTTCGAGAACGAATTCGCGGGCAAATTGGCCGGATTGAATTTCGCTGAGAATTTTGCGCATTTCGGCGCGGGTTTGATCCGTGACGATGCGGGGGCCGCGAGTTAAATCGCCGTATTCTGCGGTATTGGAGATGCTGTCGCGCATTTTGGCGAGGCCTCCTTCTACTACTAAGTCAACGATAAGTTTAACTTCGTGCAAACATTCAAAATAAGCTAATTCCGGTTGGTATCCGGCGTCAACTAAAGTTTCAAATCCAGCTTTAATTAATGCGCTCAAACCGCCGCACAAAACTACTTGTTCGCCAAAAAGATCCGTTTCTGTTTCTTCGCGGAAAGTCGTTTCCAGGATGCCGGCTCTGGTGCCGCCGATACCTTTAGCATAGGCCATTGCCCGATCGCGCGCTTGACCGGAAGCATCTTGATATACTGCAAACAAACTCGGAACGCCTTCCCCTTGTTCGTAAGTCCGCCGCACCAAGTGTCCGGGGCCTTTGGGGGCAACCATTACTACGTCTACATTGGCAGGGGGAACAACTTGGCCGAAGTGAATGTTAAAACCGTGAGCAAATGCTAAAACATTTCCTTCTGAAAGGTTCGGTTCGATTTGTTCTTTGTAAATAGTTTTTTGAACTTCATCGGGCAATAAAATCATGATGAAGTCAGCGGCGGCGGCTGCTTTGTCTACGGGGTGAACTGTTAAACCCGCGTCGGTTGCTTTGGCGGCAGATTTGCTACCGGGATACAAACCGACAACGACATTCATGCCACTGTCTTTGAGGTTGAGGGCGTGGGCGTGTCCTTGGGAACCGTAGCCGATGATAGCAATCGTTTTGTTGGCTAAGAGGTCTAGGTTCGCGTCGGTGTCGTAATACATACGGGCCATAGTGCTTGTCTCCTGAGATGCAAATTGGGTGATTGACTGCAAAACTCTCATTTTATCAAAGTAGGGTACTTTTTTTGCAGAATTTTTCAGATTAAGATTTTGGCGGGGGAAAATAAAGGGCGATCGCCCTGAATTTAGCAGGGTTTGTCGCGGAGTCAAATATAATTGTCAATAGCGTGCTGTGCTTTGGGAAAAACGCAACTAACTAACTTTTTTAAGATGAAAATAAAGGCAATACATCATGTGGCGATTATTTGCTCGGATTACGAAGCATCGAAGAAATTTTATGTAGAAGTCTTAGGATGTTCCATTATCAAAGAAACTTTCCGAACCGAGAGGAATTCTTACAAACTAGATTTGCGAGTCGGCAACGGCGACACCATTGAGCTTTTCTCATTTCCCCATCCTCCTGAAAGAGTTAACAATCCTGAAGCATGCGGTTTGAGACATTTAGCTTTTGCAGTTGAGGACATAGAAGCATCCGTTGCTTACTTAAAATCCCAACAAGTAGAAGTAGAAGAAATTCGCTTTGACGAGATTACAGAAAAACGGTTTACATTTTTCAGAGATCCAGACAACTTACCGTTAGAAATTTATGAACTTTAGAGCAAGAGCCAAGGTAAAAAAGCTTAGCAAAAAGGGTAAATAATGGACAGTATTATCAGAAACACAATCACAATCGGATTGCCTACTTTAATGCTATTTATAGCTATAGCAGCTACAGGTAAAACAGGTGACGCAGCCGTTTGGTCGGGTTTGGTCAAAGTAGGTGGTTCCTTTGGTATGCTGATCGGTTTAGGTGTGTTGGTATTTGTAGGATTTGTTGCCAATTCGTTTAGTTATTTTATGGTAGATAGCTTGCTGGTGAGATTTTACCAAAAGCGGCGAGAGTTGGAACAGCCAGAACGACTGGTAATAGAAATTGATAAATTGCCGATTACCAACGACCTCAAAATTAAGCTGAAATGGGCGATACTGCACAGAAATAACCAAATTATTAGCTTGAAGCACGTAATTTTAAAATGGTTTATCCTCGCAGCAATTTTAGATGCACTCTTGTCAATTGCAGGTTACTTGGGAGGATTTAACATTTTTTTTGAGTTGAGTTCTCATTTTAAACTACAATATCTGTTGGCAGGCTTATCAGTTTTTATATTCTTCGCTCTCGTGCGCTCAAAAAAAATATGGTTGCTGGTGAGCGCATTTTGCATTATCATTAATTTGGCGGAAATTGTTCCTTGGTATTTCCCCTCGCCAGCTTTTGCAGGAGCGACTCCCGGACAACATCTGCGGATTTTGCATTCAAATGTTTTAACAAGTAACCGGCGATATTCTGAGGTGATCTCGCTGGTAAAAGCAGAACAACCAGATATCGCGGTTTTTGTCGAAGTCAGCACAGTTTGGGCGAAGGAGTTAGCCGTTTTAAGTGAAATGTTTCCTTACTCTTGCCACTACCAACAATCTGAGAGATTTGGCAGTGCAATCTACAGCAAGCTGCCTTTAAAAAATCCCTCTGTTAAACCCTTTTCAAAGCGAAGAAAGAGCTTGTTTGCGGAGGTTGAATTTCAAGGTAAAATCATTTCTCTGATTCTTGCTCATCCCACTGTGCCGATCAAACAGCAGAGTTTTATCGAGCGCAATCGACAGCTAGCAGGCATCGGCGAGTATGCAGCCCAAGTCAAAAATCCGCTGATTGTGGTTGGGGATTTCAATACCACAATGTGGTCGCCCTTCTACAAAAATATGGTAAAAACTGGAAAACTGCGAAATGCGCGATCGGGCTTTGGCATTTTACCGACTTGGCCGACTTTTATGCCGCTGGCTTATATTCCGATCGATCACTTTCTAGTCAGCAAAGAAATTGGTGTTTTGAAGATTCATACTGGCTGCAATCTCGGTTCGGATCATTTGGCGTTAATTACAGATTTGGTCATTTGAAGGCAGGATTCGATATTTTCTAACAAATTATTGATTAACTGTATCTGGTATTGCTGAATATTTGTCTGTAGCGGCTCTTTGCTGTCTTGAAAACAGATAACTTTTCCGGCGATTTCCTTGTAGTGTTGCAGCATAGAAAAAGTATCGCTGCTGAAGCGAGCGAGATAGTTTTTAGCAGCCTCGCTGCAAATTTCCGTTACTTGATTGAGATAAGCTTCTGACGATTCAGGCGGCTTTTCATACACAGTTCTTTTATTCAAAATATAGCTAGCACCGCCGACTACTGCGGCTCCCACAGGCCCGCCCAAAAGCCAACCTAAGCCGGTGGCGATCGCCACTGGAGTTACTTCGCCCTCGATCGACTTTTGAGCTGGAGGTGGCGGCGGCTCCGGTAAACTGACTTGCGGGGATGGAGGAAAGGAAATCAAAAGTGCGATCGGCTGTTCTTTCTCAAAGAATTCGCAAGCTTTATTTATCCATTCTGCGATGGTTTGCTGCTGATGTAAGACCTCTCGCTGAAATTTTAGCTTCCACGCATCAAAACTCCCTTCCTGAAGCGACAGCGCCATTTCCGATTGATACCGCTGTAAAAGTGTGGGCTGGTAAAGCCAAATCTCGAATTCGGAAACGCTGGCGTGAAAGCCTTTTGATATCAATTTTTCGGCTTTTTGTTTAATTTCAATTCTGTGCTTGTGCTTTTGTTGAGCTGCGGCTATTTCTGCGGTGACAGTTTCAGATTTCCCTCGGAGAGATTGGCAAATTTTAGTAGCTATAGCTTCAATTCTGGGCAACTTAACTGCTAGTTGTTCCTGTTGAGCTGCTACAATACTTTGCAAAGCCGATTCAAACGTGGCAATTCCTGTAGTTTGGGCGGCCGCCACATCTCCTTTCAGCCTAGCCCTCAAAGCCGGCAAAGCATCGACGCGGTAGATATTGCTGATATTGTTCGGCAAGTTCGAGCGAAAACTTTCGGCAACAAACAACAACCGATTGTAAACTTGTTTTTGGTCGTCTGGTTCGAGTAAATTGAGAAAATTGGCAACAAAGAGGACAGTGTTGATGTTGCGATCGCTCAACCAATCTCTCAAGTTCTCTCGTTCCCCTAAAGTCATCAATTTACGAGCATCTAAAACCTGCACAACCAAATCAGCCGTTAGCAATTTATCCCGAACCAAATTATCCTGTTCTTCCCGATCGTTGGTTCCCGGCAAATCCAGCAATTCCACACCCGTTTTCAGAAATGGATGGGGACAGTAAACATTCACGGCGGCCACATCATCCCGCATTTGTCTCGCGTCGTCAAGGATGGCGTAGCGTTTCAACACATCAGTCCCCGGTTCGCTAATTTCCGTGCCGTCTTTCAGGGTAATTTTGGCGTGCAATTCCTCGCCGTAGTTGACATAAATGGCAGCACCTGTAGTGGGCACTAGGTCGATCGGCAAAGCACGATTTCCCAGCAAAGCATTGAGCAAAGTTGACTTGCCGTAATTAAACGGGCCAAAAACAGCGATTTGAAAAGTTGGTTTGGCGAGATAGTCGCAAATTGAGGTTGTATCTAGATAAAGTTGGGAGTTTTTGTCGAGTTCTAGAATGCCCAGTGCTGATTTCAGATAATTCATCAAATTTTGATAAGTCTCTGGTTCTTGCATATTGTTGTATCCTCGTTAGCTGTAGGTTGGATTGAACGAAGTGAAACCCAACATTTTTTGTAGATTTGTTGGGTTTTGTAGATTTGTTGGGCGAACCGAAGCGTAGGGTTCGTTCCAAGGGCCCAACCTACATATATTATAAGCGATCGCTCGATCCTCATATTACTTATTCTCGTGAACCTGTAGGAGGTTCAGTAAATTCTAGTTAGTTCTAATAAGTTTTCTGGGAAGAGAGACAAGAAAACTTTCCCAAGGCGATATGCTGGTCCATTATCAGGAGTCCAAGCATCCAACCACTTGTATTTTCCTTGATTCCAGCCTTCAAACACCCACCTCGATCCATCCAAACCCCAAGACAAATCCCAAGTAATGGAAGGCCAAAATTTATTCTCATTGATGGCTGTCAGTAATTCCAAAGATTTTGCTTCTGTGAGCATCCAAGGCTCTTCACTCCCTACCTTGCTTCCTACTTTTGTAACAGCCTGCAAGCAAGGTGTACTCAGTGTATCTCCCCCAACTCGAATGACTAAGCTGGGATGAAAACTAGGTATATAAATAAAGCGATAGGCAGTTTGTATCTTCTCCCGATCTGCCCAATTTGATAAAGACGGCTCTTCAAATGCAGCTAATGTATTTGAATACCAGCTCTGCCTAAACTGCATTCGTTGTACTTGTTTATGAGAAAAATCTGGGGGAGTAACAATATAGTGTTGATTGATGAGGTCGATCCCCCAATCACTATTATCAGATCGAGAAGTGGCCATATCGTACAATGCAGTATTTCTGTGTTCTATCTGCTCAATTCTTAGAGCAATTTGAAGAGCTTGCTTGTATTGCTCTTCTGAAACTTTTTCCTCTATCACTGGAATAACTCTTGAATTCCCTAGCAGTTCTTCAGGCAATAATTCATGGGAAAGATCGAGCTTCCTCTCTAATTTTTTTTTAACCATATGAACTAATGTTCTATCTTTTTCTTCTATATCTTTAATTGTTTCTGCAACCAAAACTGCCTCTTGCCATAGATTATTTTTCTGATGGGATTCTTGGATGAGATTGGCAATTTCAATTAGGGTAGCTGCCTTTGTATAGCCATTTGTCAATCTTTGAGTAATTTCGATCGCCTCTTGAAAACGACCTAGTTGTTTAAGTATATCTATCTTTTCAGAGCCATCTGGCAGATTTTGGTTGAGCCTGTTGTTCAGCAGCTTTTGATTAATTAGGGTTGCCTCTTGCAACAAGCCCAATTTTTGTAGCAAACAAACCTTATCATAGCTATCCGAAAAGTTTTGGGTAAGTTCTAAGGCTTGGTGATAAATTTCCTCAGCTTTCTCATGGCGATCGACAAGGTTAAACTGTTGAGCCATGTTGATAAGTCGGTTGATTTTGGCAGAGGTGTCTTCCAAGGCTTGAATACTTTTCAAGTTTCTTTCTAATCTCTCTAATTTCTGTGAAACTTGATCATTATCCATATTTACCCCCTAATGTCTGCATCTACTCATCCACATCCTTAAGCCCATTCTGCCGCAGCATCCGCACGATGTCAATTTTCTTGCGACCATTCCCAATCTTGGCTCAATAACAACGGTAATTTGACTGGGGGTTTAGAGCGTGTTTTCAATCTATTCTGTAGGTTGGGTTGAGGAAGGAAACCCAACTACAATTTAAGCTAATTTCAAGTTAGAAAACACGCCTAGCTTCCCGCAGATGCTAAGAAACCTTGATATAGCGATTCAATACTCTGCGACTGGGCAGAAACATCAGCCTCCAATTTTTTCAACCGCTCAGATTCAGCCTGACAATTAATCTCGCGAGATTCCTTTTGTTTGAGCAAATTATCTAACTCAGATTTCCGAGAATTAATATCAGCATTCATGCGATCGCCCACTTCCCGCTCGTAAACATCAAAACACTCTTTAACAGCATCGTGAATCGGCTGCCACTGCTCTTGAGCCACCTGCGGCAGATATTTCACCAGCTCTTTTTTCGCCGCTTTCACCAACTGTTTGTGAGCTCCGTCTGCTTGCAAAACCCCCACACCCATCCCCAATAAAGCCAAGTACAGCGGCCCCAAAACAATCCCCGTAAAACTAGCAAAAATCGTACTGACGCTCAACACAGTAATTAAATTAAGCAAAATATTTTTCCAGTCAAAACCCGCTCCTGCCATCGCTACGCCTGCCAGATTTCCGCTGGTTAATGAAAACAATCCCATTGCCCATTTTGCCCAAGCTGGCGAGTTATCTTCCTTCGAGTTGCTGACTGCTGTCGGTATCTTTTGCCCGGTCAGTTTTTCGGTAATTTTTTCAGTCACTTTCGTGTAAGATGCTCCGTAATTTGCCGCACTTTTCGATAGCTGCGAAAATGCTGAATTCATCTCTTGTTCAGCCGTCAGAGTCCAAGCTGCTAGTTTGTCGTTGATGTACTGCTCGAATGCTCGTTTGAGCGATGCTTCAAAGGCTTCGCGCTTGTCTTGGCTGAAGAAATCCAGAAATCTCAGCTCCGGTTGATACCGCAAAAAATCTGTTTCAAAGGTATTTTCTAAGTTGAGAACGTAGGCGCGGAAAGAATCTGCGATCGCCCGCGATTTACTATCTCTAACGCCGATAATTTCTTGTTGAAATTCATCGCGAATATGAGTCAGCTTCTTAAACTCTGGCTCAACTGAATTAATCTTTTCCTTCAACTCATTGACATCGCGATCGAGTAATGGTAAACGGCGTCCAACAGCTTCGCGGACGCGAGCAGAAATTTGACGCGCCAAAGTCCTCGCCGGACGCAATTCCGAAATCGCCCTTTCCTGGGTCAAAAACGTATTCAGTGCCGCCATGAACTCGGGAAAACCAGTTCCTGCCAAATCCGCATCCGGGTTTTTGATCCTCAACCTCAATGCTTTAATTGAGGTAATCGCAAACACTCGCTCGTCGTAAATATCGTGTCCTTCTGTCAAACAATATTCAGCCAAATTAGCTTGAAAAACCCGCCGCAGTTTCCCTTCTGCTTCTGCTAATTCTTCAGAATCGTCCGGGTCAATCAAACTTTCCCGCACTTGATCCCAAGCATTGATCAGAAAGAAAATGCTCAAACCGCGATTTTTGATGTAATTTTCTAGATAGCGTCTTTCACCCATCGTGCAAGGCTGAGTTGCCCTGAGTACGAACAAAATAGCGTGGCAGTTGTTGATGTAACCGAGAGATAATTCGTTGCGGGCTTCTGTATCGTTCAGTCCGGGACTGTCTACTATTTCTATGCCTTTTTCTAACAAAGGTAAGGGATATTCTACTACGGCGCAGTCGATATCGGGAAATGCTGGTTTCTTTTCTTCTTCTAAGCGTTTTGCCTCAGCGGGGTCAATTGTATAGTTCTGTTTAAAACTTTTAAAATCTAGCTGTTTTGGGCTTTTGCCGTCATTGAAATAAACGGTCACTTTTTTTTCGGAACCGTAGCGCAAAATCGTCAGCAAAGCTGTACAGGGATTTACATCGCTGGGCAGTAAGTTTTCGCCGATTAAGGCATTGAGAAAAGTGCTTTTTCCGCGTTTCATGTCGCCTAGCACTAGCAGCCGAAAGACTCCTTGGCGCAAGTTTTTACTGGCGAGATTGATGTCGGCGCTGTCGGTTTCTAAACCGAGTCTTCCCGATGCTTCAGCTCCGGCTAATTCTGATTGGTTGATGGCTGTGGCGATGTTGCTGAGGCGATCGGCTATTTCTCGGCGGACTGCGGCTACTCGCTCTAAATCGTTGAGAAAGTTGCTAGTTTCGACTTTAAGGTTCATGGGTATTTCCTGAGAGTTTCCGGCTTGGGCTTGTCAACTTCTGTCTTCTTCAATAAACATTTTGTAAGCGATCAAAGCAATGCCTCCAACTATCAGCGCGGCTGCCAGCCAAGATGCTATGCGAACTGCAACGATAACAGCAATGACAATGCCTGTAAATTGAGCGGCTGCTATAATTTTTCGGCGCCACTGTTTGAGTTTCCCGTTAACTTGGCTGTCTGGTTCTTCGTACTTTCTCGTTAGATGTTCGGGCACTGAGCGGTCGATTTCGGCTTCTAGTTCGCGCAGTCGAATTTCTTGTTCGCGCTTCCGCAGTTCTTGTTCTTTGTGCCGGAGTTCTCTGGCTTTTTTGTCGGGAGAGTTCATAAATTTTACCCTATTCCCCACGAAAAAAATGTGTTATTGATTGTCAATGTTGGGGAGTGATAAGTTTTTTACAACTGTAACTCACATTTTCCCCGCTGTCGAGAAATGTTAAGAAATTTTAAAAAGGGCGATTCCCTACGGGATAGCTACGCTTCACGACTAATTAAGCCGATCGCCCTAGACTAGGCGCTGCACATCATCAATATCCTTCGGGGCCGATGGTAGTGCGATCGCACTCAGCTTCCGACAGATCGACCAAGCGCGATCGAAATAAGTTGCAGCCCGCTAATTGAGCTTTAGTTAACTTTGCTTTATGCAAATTAGCTCGGCTCAAATCCGCATATCTCAAATCGGCATTCGTCAAATCTGCATTGTACAAATCCGCACCTTGCAAATTGGCTTTCTGCAAATTGGCACCTTGTAAATTGGCGTGGCGCAAATTTGCTCTGCATAAATTTGATCTTGATAAATTTGCTTCCGACAAGTTGGCTTGATAAAGTTGAATGTCGCCCAATTCAGCATCTTGTAAATCAGTTTTATAAAGATTGGCTTCAGTCAAATTTCCGTAGGGCAAATAAGCTCGCCTCAGAACGCTACCAGAAAGATTTATTTCTGCTAAGTCTGCTTGAAACAAGTTATCTCCACTTAAGTCAACTGCGTTAAAGTTTCGCTTGCCCTCTGCATACTGAGCGAGCAATTCCTCAGCGCTTAGCTTTTGCATTTTCACCCCTCATGACGACAGCTAATGCAGTCAATTTATAACGATAATTAATGGTTATTTTACTGCGTATTTATACTTAGGCATATTCTTATGTTAAGCTTATGTAACAACGCTCGCATTTTTTCTAATATTTTTTTTATATTTGTCAATTTCTGCCTTGCTCGACCAGTAAGCGGTTAGTAATGTCAAGATCGAGAAACCAAAGTCAATCCTCTACTGAAATATGCCAGAACTTCCTCCCTCCATTGCTCAGCACTACCACGAACGGACGAAATACGATCCTGAAACCCTTGCTGCCAAAAGCAAACAGCTAGATTGGACAGAGCAGCCCGTGCCGTTCAAAGAATATAAAATAGGAGCGTATTTTGACCTCAAGCCTTATCTAAAACACCCCTCGGATGATTCCGATGCCGATCCCGATGCGGTTTGGTGGCATCGGTTATCCAGCTTGTTGCTGTGCAGCTACGGGTTGACGGCGAAAGTGCAAACGGTAGACGACAGCTACCTGTATTTGCGATCCGCACCGTCGGCGGGCGGGCTCTACCCAGCAGAGGTTTATTTAATATCCCGCGGCACTGCGCAGTTGCCGGCCGGACTTTACAACTATCAGTGCAGAACTCATTCACTTGTTCATTTTTGGGACAGTCAAGTTTGGCCGACCTTGCAAGCAGCTTGTTTCCAGTCGCCCGCGCTAGAAAATACGCAATTGGCGATCGCGATTACCACTGTTTTTTTTCGTTCTTCTTGGCGTTACGAAGACCGAGCTTATCGGCGAATTTTCCTAGACACCGGTCATTTATTGAGCAATATTGAATTAGCTTGCGCCGTCAACGATTACCGACCTCACCTGATTGGAGGATTCGCTGACGAAGCTATCAATGAATTACTGTACATCGACTCGGAGCAAGAAGGAGCGATTTGTGTAGTTGCTTTAGCCGACTTGCTAGATATTGACCAAAACTTGCCTAAATTTAAAACAGCTTTGCCCGGAAACACCACGACAGATTACCCGCAAATTTCCGAAGGTCAACTGTTAAAATACCTCCACAAAGCGACGCATTTAGAATCTGACCCTACTGGAGCGGACGGCTGGAAACTTGATGAAAGTGAAGGGGAATTAGAGGATAAATACAACTTTCCATTTTGTACTAAAGTTTCGACGGTCACTCCTTCAATTCCTTGGGGAGTGAACCTGGAAACTTTAGAAAACACTATGCTTAAAAGGCGTTCTACCCGTGCTTATACAGGTGCTTCTTTGAGCTTGGGCGAACTGCTAGCTATGCTGGATTTTACTTACCAGCCGCAGCACTATATCGACCAAGGATTAGACGGTTATCCCGACTATTTCGATCTAAGTTTGATCGAGACTTTTATTGCTGTTTCGGGAGTGAATGGGTTAGAAGAAGGCTGTTACTATTACGCTCCCAAAGCTCAAGAATTGCGGCAAATTCGGTTTAAAAATTTCCGCAGGGAATTGCATTTTTTGTGTTTGGGGCAAGATTTAGGCAGAGATGCGGGGGCGCTGTTGTTTCACACGGCGGATTTGAACAGGGCTGTAGCAAAATATGGCGATCGAGTTTACCGCTATTTGCACATGGACGCGGGTCATTTAGGCCAGCGGTTGAATTTAGCAGCTATTCAACTGCGTTTGGGTGTCAGCGGTATCGCGGGCTTTTTTGACGATCGCGTCAATGAGGTTCTCGGTATTCCTGCGAGTGAAGCTGTGCTTTATATTACAACTCTGGGAAGACCTCGATCGTGAGAATTAGTCAATCGATTTTAGATTTTAGATTTTAGATTGAAGAATTGGCCTGGCTGATTTACGGTACGAACCACTCAATCTGCAAAAAATCAAACAAGCGAGTCAGTGAATCTTCTGAATTTTCAAGTTATAGCGGTAAAGTCAGCATTTTCAACCTGCAATATAGAGGTTTTACGTAAGTTTTACCATTGCTATTTGCCAATACAAAACCTGCTAAATATTCTGTCCAATACTGATTCTGTCACTTCTTCGCCCGTAACTTCCCCCAATGCTTGAATTGCACCGCGCAAATCTATTGTCCAGAAATCTAAAGGCAATTTGTTGCTCATAGTATCCGTGCATTGTTCCAGAGAAATTTTAGCTTTAGTTAACGCTGCTGCTTGCCGCTGGTTGATTGCTAAGTCTGAGTTTGCTGCTTGCAAATTTCCCCCGCTAACGGCATCTAAGATTGCTGTTTCTAAGTCTTCTATGCCTCGATCTAGGGCAGCGGCTGCGGCAACTATTGGATGAACTTCAGAGGAAAAAGGTAGTTCGGGGAGTGTTTTTACTAGGTCGATTTTGTTGATAATTATAATTAGCTGGCGGTGCTTTACTTGTTCGTAAATTTCCGAATCTTCCTCTGTCCAACCCGATTCCGCGTCAATTGTCAACAACACTAAATCGGCTTGTTTTGCTGCGGCGCGCGATCGCTCAACGCCAATTTTTTCTACCTTGTCTTCGGTTTCTCGAATTCCCGCAGTGTCGAGTACCTGCACCGGTATTCCGCCCACAACTAGCTGCGATTCTACCACGTCCCGCGTCGTACCTGGCAAATCCGTGACGATCGCCCGATCGCTCCGGCTCCACGCATTCAACAAACTCGATTTTCCCACATTCGGCCGCCCAACAATCGCTACTTTCAAACCGGTTCTTAACAATTCTCCGCGATCTGCCGTCGCCAAAATTGTTGACAATTCCTCCAAAACATGATTTATTTCCAAACAAGTTTTAGCTTCATCTAAAGGCGGTAAATCTTCCTCAAAATCAATTCTCGCCTCAATTTCTGCCAGCACGTCCAAACAAGTTGTTCTCAGTTGGCGAATTGGCTGCGCTAATTTTCCCTGCAAACCAGCCAAAGCACTTTGTGCAGCAGCGGGCGATTTTGCTCCCACCAAATCTGAGATACTTTCAGCTTGAGTTAAATCAAGCCTCCCGTTCAAAAAAGCCCGCAGCGAAAACTCTCCCGGTTGCGCCAATCTTGCCCCATGTTCCAAACACAACTGCAAGACTTGCTGCACGGCCATAATACCGCCGTGACAGTGAAATTCCACCACATCTTCGCGAGTAAAGGAACGCGGTGCTTTCATGATTAGCAGCAAAGCTTCATCGACTAATTCTTGAGTTTTGGGGCGGCGGATGTGGCCGTAAAGAATGCGGTGAGACTCCCAAATTTGCCGTCCTGGGGCGCGAAACAGAGTTTCGGCAATTTTTAAGGCTGCGGAACCGGAAACTCGCACAATGCCGACGCTGCCTTGTTGGGGAACTATGGCAGTGGCGATCGCTGCGATCGTCCCTCCTTTTGTTAGTGATTCAGACATTTTTATTATTCACACATTTAAAAGTTCTCTTAATCTCTCGTTTTTGAGTATCAGGCAATTGCTTCTCGGTATTTGAGAGGATAAATCTCTAGTTCGTCATTCAAAACATTAAAAGAGCCGCCCTTTTGGGCAAGATGCACAAGTTTCCGGGTCGAAGCCTAGGAGATATTTGGTAATATTTTCCCTAGAATCGCTAATTGCTCGTCGGCTGCAAGAGACAAAATAACTTGAATTAGGGATTGAACCAGTTGTATGTTCATTTGACTGACCTCCGGCTTCCTTGTTAAATTATACATATCTCATTGACAGAATAAACAATTTCAGCGATTTTTTTGTAAGATATTAGAAGAGCGCCACCGCGCTTGACTTACATAGCCAATCCGATCGCCCGTTTGCTCAGTCAGTCGATTTTAGATTGTAGATTGTAGATTTTAGATTTACTCCACAGATGAATCGGGGAGCTTCAACTCGGGTCTAAAATTTTGGGCGTCTCACGACTCCTGTCGGAAAGCAAGTATCCGTTTTTGGGCGGGAGTCACGGCCCGATCGAACTTAAATTACTCAGCCAAATGTTTGGGCTATCGTGATTTCATGCGATAATGGAAGATTAACAGGGTAGAGGGCAAAGCATGATTGGTCAACTTCTCGACAGACGTTACCGCATCATTAAAGTCACAGACTCAAGTGAGGTGGGAAAAACTTATCTAGCAGCAGATACTCACCGTCCCGGGTATCCGCAATGCACTGTTAGAGAAATGCTGCTCCCCGGCACAAGTTCGCAAACTCCAGAATTAGTAAAAGTTATATTTCAAAGAAACGCAGAAATAATTGAAAATTTGGGAAAACACGACAAAATTCCCGAGTTATTGGCGTATTTTGAGGAAAATCAAAGTTTATACTTAATAGAAGAATTTATTGCCGGATCGCCTTTAAGTCAAGAACTAATACCCGGTGAACCTTGGCCTGAAGACAAAGTAATTGGTCTGCTATCAGAAATATTAGAAATTTTGGTGTTCATACACGAGAAGGGTTTCATTCACCGCAGAATTCAGCCAGACAGAGCTATCCGGCGCGAGTCAGACGGCAAATTTGTGCTGATTGACTTTAGCTTAGACAAAGAAATTAACCCGGAACTCGCTAATTGTCATTTGTTGGCGCAAACCTCCCCCAACTCTGTTAAAGGGCCTTTAGCAAAAAAACACGAGTTGGCGGCCCAGGAGTTATACGTGCCGATCGAGCAATCCATCGGCAGCCCCCGTTACAATAGCGACATTTACGCTCTAGGTACGATCGCCCAGCTTGCCGTGACGGGACTCTCACCCAACGAACTGAGTGCCTTAAAAAACAACAAAAGCGAAATTCCCTGGCGAAACCGGGCAACTTGTTCACCTGCCCTAGCAGATATTATCGATCGAATGGTGCGCCCCGACTGCGAGGAACGCTATCAGCAGGCCGCCGAAGTTTTGGCAGACCTCAAACAAATCGCCGTAAAATGGAATATTGAGCCGCCAGCCACAATCATCACGGACGCTATGAGTAAACCGCCGAGACAGGGCAAAATCAGACTGCTGCTGATGGCTGCAACAGCCGCAGCTTTAATCTTGACAGCACTCATAATTTACTTGTGGCAGAGTCAAAGTCCGGCGAGGGCAAAAGAATTGTTAGCCCGCGGGGTTACCAAGGCGCAACAAGGAGACAAAACAGGCGCGATCGCCGATTATACCCAAGCGATTGCCATGAATACCAGCGATGCGGAAACTTACTACAAGCGGGCCAACGCTCGCTACGACATGGGCGCCACCGATCAAGCAATACAGGATTACACGCAAGCAATTAAAGTCAATCCCAGCCACACCAAAGCCATCTACAATCGAGGTCTGGCCCGCCGCGACACCGGCGACAAGCCCGGGGCCGTGGAAGATTTCACCCAAGTAGTGCGACTGAATCCCAACGACGGTGAGGCATACTCTCAGCGGGGTTTAGCCTACTACGATTTGGGCGACTACCGCACGGCAATTGAAGACTACACTCAAGCAATTCGGCTCACTCCCAACGATGCTACAGCTTACAGCAATCGGGGTTTAGCTCGATCGGCTGCGGGCGACAAAACAGGAGCAATGGCAGATTTTACCCAAGCGATTCAAATTAGCCCCAAACAAGCTGGCGTTTACTACAGTCGGGGTCGATCGCGGTTTAATCTGGCAGATTATCAAGGAGCGATGGAAGATTATAGTAAGGCGATCGAATTGGAACCAGAGCTAGCTGATGCTTATACCAATCGGTGCAGCGCTTACTTAAATTTGGCAACCTACGACAAAGCGATTGCAGATTGCACCCAAGGAATTCGCCTCGCTCCCAAAGATGAAGCAGCTTACAACAACCGCTGCATTGCTTATCTGAATTTAAAACAATTTCAAAAAGCCAGCGAAGATTGCAGTTTGACGATCGGACTCAACGGCAACAATCCCAAAGCATACAGCAATCGAGGATTAGCTCGATCGGCTTCGGGAGACAAGCAGGGGGCTGTGGAAGATTTTACTCAAGCAATTCGGCTCAATCCCAGCGATGCAGTAGCTTACAGCAATCGCGGTACTATTTACTCAGAACTAAAAAATTACCCTTTAGCGGTTGAGGATTTCGCTCACTCACTGCGGCTCAACCCCAACAATGCTAGCGCTTTTTACAGCCGAGGGCTCGTCCGCCGGCAACTCAAAGACCGTGCTGGGGCGATCGAGGATTTTCAGAAAGCTGCAACGCTTTTTCTAGAACAAGGAAGAGCCGATGGTTTCCAAAACGCACAAGCACAAATCAACGATCCTAAATAAGCTATTAGTCATCAGTTATTAGTTCTCAGTCATCAGCCATCAGTCATCAGTCATGAGGAAAAATGAAGAATGCAAAATGAAGCAGGAAGAAGGAAGAAGGCTAAACCACCAATCACCAATTCTCAATTTCCAATTTCCAATTTCCAATTCCCAATCACTAATTCCCAATTCTCAATTCCTGATATGAACATGGTTGGTCAACTTTTAGACAGGCGTTATCGCGTAGTGCAAATTCTCAGTTCAGGAGCTTTCGGACAAACTTATTTAGCTGTCGATACTCGCCGCCCAGGCCACCCTCAATGTGTAGTCAAACAATTGCGCCCTCCTAGCAACACTTCCACAGTTCTCAAAACTGCTTACCGCTTATTTAAACAGGAAGCAGAAATATTAGAAAAACTGGGAAAACACGATCAAATCCCCTTTTTACTTGCTTATTTTGAAGAAGGAAATCAATTCTACCTTGTCGAAGAATTTGTGCCCGGACACGCCCTAAATAGGGAAATTGTGGCCGGTCAACCTTGGCGGGAAGAACGAGTGCTGGATCTGTTGGAAGAAGTGTTACAACTTCTCGCTTTCGTACACTCTCAGGGAGTGATTCACCGCGATGTTAATCCCTCCAACTTAATCCGCCGCAAACCAGACGGCAAATTAGTTTTAATTGACTTCGGCTCGGTTAAAGAAGTTGCAAGTCACGTCAGTGACTACGATACAGAATTTCCGCGTACCATTGCTACTGGAACTCCGGCTTATATGCCGATCGAACAATTTCAAGGCAACCCGCAATTTAGCAGCGACCTCTATGCAGTCGGGATGATGGCAGTCCAAGCTATCACGGGTTTGCCCGGTACGGATTTGCCAAAATTGCAAGATCCGAGTCCTTCTCACACGGGGGAAATTGTTTGGCGAAACCGATCGCAATGTTCTGTGGGACTAGCAAATATCATTGACAAAATGGTCTGTCACCAATTTGGCAAACGCTATCAATCTGCTGAGGAAGTTTTGGAATCTCTCAGCAAGCTGAAGCACCGCCAAGAACCGGGGAATAAGGCTCCAAAGAAAAGTATTTCTCCGAGCTTACTGTCTTCGGATAGTGTTTCGTCACGTTTTAAAACTCGGTTTTGGTGGCTGATTTTGGCTGGGTTCGGGGCGGCAGTATTTATAATATTTTTGTTTATTTATTGGAGCCGGCCAAATCCGATTAAAGCTAAGGAATATTACGAACAGGGAGTGGAAAAGTCTCGCAATCAAGATGCGGCGGCAGCTTTGCAGGCTTTTAATAAGTCAATTCAATTGAATCCTAAAAATGCTGAGAGTTTTTATCGGCGGGGTAATGCTAATTATGATTTACAAAAATATCAAGAAGCAATTGCGGATTATTCTCAAGCGATCGCTCTCAATCCTAAATATGTTCAAGCTTATTTTAACCGCGGGCTAACCCGTCACGATTTTAACGACAAGCGCGGGGCGATTGAAGACTACACTCAAGCTTTGAATCTCCAGCCCGACGATTTTGATACCTATTATGAAAGAGGAGTTGCTTATTTAGAGCTGCAAGATTACAAGGCGGCTATTCAGGATTTTACCGGAGTAATTCGGTTGCAGCCAAACCTGGCTAAAGGTTATCATTCGCGGGGGTTGGCTCGCGCTGCGAGTGCAGATTTGCAGGGGGCGATTGGAGATTATACTGAAGCAATTAAACTTGATGCTAAGAATGTTGATGCTTTCTACAGTCGGGGGAGAGCTCGCTTTCACTTAGGAGATTATCAGGGAGCTTTGGCGGATTATTCTCAGGTAATTGCGATCGATCCCAAGAGTGGAGATGCTTACGCTAATCGTTGCAGCACGCAGTTGAATTTGGGAGCATATCAATCGGCAATTGACGATTGCACTCAGGCAATTTCGCTGAGCGATGAGGATGGGGTTCCTTACAACAATCGCTGTATTGCTTATTTAAATTTGAAGGATTATCCGAAAGCAATTGCCGATTGCACTCAAGCGCTGAAAGTGAATCCGAATGATTATAATGCTTTTAACAATCGTGCTTTAGCTCGCAGCGCAGGGGGTGACGCGCAGGGGGCGATCGCAGATTTTACAGCAGCAATCGGGTTCAATCCCAACAATGCTGAAGCTTACGCCAATCGGGCTAAGATTTACCAGCAGTTAAATAATTACAACAGTGCGATCGCCGATTACGTGCAAGCTATTCGGATCAATCCGAATTATGCTGCTGCTTACTACGGTAGAGGCATCGTTCGCCGCTCATTGGGAGACAAAGCAGGAGCGATTAGCGATTTAGAAAAAGCCGGCAAAATGTTTCTCGATCAAGGACTAACTGGCGGTTACAAAGATGCACAATTTGAGATTGAAAAGCTCAAGTAGTAGTTGTCAGTTGTTAGTTGTTAGTTGTTAGTTGTTAGTTGTTAGTCATCAGTCAACAGTTAACAGTTAACAGTCAACAGTTAACAGTCAACAATGCCCCATGCCCAATTCCCTTTAAGAATTTTGAAGTCTCTTCACCAACTCATAAAACGGTTCCCAATTATCCTCAATAGCTATGGGTTCCCAAACAGCCTCAATCGTCGGTCTCAAAAGCGATTGTTCGGGATTGTGCCTGCGCAACCTGTCCGCCATTTTATCCATATCATCCGCCGACAAACTTTGCAAAACGTGATAATAAAACTGCCGCCAAGGTGCTATCAAATCCGTCGGTTCCGCCTCAGCAAAAATTTGACTAGCATCATCTCGCCAAGTGCGATCGAACTGTCTTCGCAGTTCAAAAAAGAAATCGTGATAGCCTACTTGAGACTCCGCCAGCATTTTAATTGTCACCTTCAACAACTCATCTCCCTCCGCCTCTGGCAAATCCTCAAATCCCAATCTATTGAGCATCAAATGCCGGTAAGCTGCATTATAATAATCGCCAAACTTTGCCAAAGCAGCATCCATATCAGCTTGAGGAATCGCGGCTGCTAGCGGTTGCTGGAGCTTCTCTAAATTCCCCTTACAAATAAACGGTTGATTGCCGTAACAATAAAGACCGTAATGGTCGAAATAAGCTGCTGTAAATTCCGGCTTGTAAGTTGGAATAAAAGCGAAAGGCCCGTAATCGAAACTTTCTCCAGTAATCGACATATTATCAGTATTCAGCACGGCGTGGCAAAATCCTGCTGCCATCCACTGAGCGACTAATTCGGCTACTCGCTTGACTAAATCTGCATAAAATAGCGCATATTTTTCTGCCGGCGAAACACCCGCATTACTTGCTTCTAAATGCAGTTCTGGATAGTAATATTCAATAACAAAATCTAAAAGTTTTTTAGTTAAATCCGGGCGGCGGATATAGTGCAACCTTTCAAAAGTTCCAAACCGGATGTGAGAATGACTGAAACGCACCATTACGGACGATCGCGTGGGTGATGGTTCGTCGCCCCGCCACAAAGCCTCGCCCGTTTCAACTAAACTAAAACACCGAGATGTCCGAACTCCCAACCGGTGCAAAGCTTCGGCGGCTAAAACTTCGCGAATTCCCCCTTTGAGAGTGAGTCTACCATCAGCGTGCCGCGAGTAGGGCGTGCGGCCGGAACCTTTAGTGCCGAAGTCGTAAAGTCTGCCGTCAGTGCCGCGAACTTGGCCGTACAAAAAGCCTCTACCGTCACCTAAATTCGGGTTGTATTCGTTGAATTGATAGCCGTGATAGCGAAGTGCGAGAAAGGGACGGACACAGTGAAATTTGCCGAACGCTTCGATGAAATGTTGGTCGGTTACTTGTGCGGGGTCTAAACCCAGTATCGGCAATAATTGGTCGTTGCGGAAGCGGAGAATGTGTTGCGGAAAATCAGCCGCAGGGACTTCATCAAAATAGTCGCCACCGAGGGATTCGATGGCGGGTTCGTAGTTGAGGGAAAGTAAGGGATTTGACATTTTTCTATTATATGCTGAAATTGGCGATCGCTCCAAATTATATACGGGTAAGGTGCGCACTGCATTGGTGTCAACAATTGCCTCAAACCCTTTTTATCTCTCGTTTATAGCCGAGTCTCGCTCCTCCTTTCATCCCAGTGCTGTTTCATGCTCAAATTTTAGCATAGGTAAAGTTTGAGCATGAAACATTAATGTCTTCCTCGAATGCGGCAAATTTTTACTGTCAATAAAATTGATAGTTGAATTAACCGTTTTCCTTGGTAAAAATGGGGTTAAAGGCGTAATTTTTTTAAATCTTAGTGGGATGCACCAGCTAATATACCAATTCCCTATTTAAAATTAGTCAACACCCCGTAAATCGCCCAAATTGCCATCGCCCGCAAATAGTGACTCGCCCGAAAAGTCCCCCCCGCCGTAATCGCTTCCGGCGTGCGAAACTGCAACCCATTTTCATAAATTTGCTTAACCACCGCCTCCGTCAATTTAAATGCTTTCTCCTCCATTCCCATCTGTACCAAAAAAGCGGCCAACCCAAAATTAATCCCCGTCCAAACTTCCAAAGGATGAGTTGCATTGGGATTTTCCGGCGAACCGTTCAGCATCACCCCATTTGCCGCACCGAACTCGCCATCGTTGAACTTCAAAAAGCAAGATTCGTACACAGTTTCTAAAGCGCTGACTGCACATTCCGGCGGCACAATATCCGGCAATCCTAACAGTTTCGCGTAAAATTGACCGCACAGTTGGTCGGCCATCACCACTTCGGAATTACTCTCGCTGTCCAAACGGTAATATTGACCGTTCCACAGTTTTTCTTGATAGCTAGGTCTTGCTTGTAGCAGCCAACTGTGATATAATGCTATCTTTGCTTGAGGGTTAGGAATTATCTGCGGTGCTGCATCTTCCAAGATTTCGCCGATCGCGATCGCACTCTCCAGCGCCGCCAACCACAAACCCCCGCAATACGCACTTATCCCCCGCATTTGCCAATCATCAAACGTCTGATCCGGTGCTCCCGAATTCTCAGGAATTCCGTCCCCATCCTCATCAAAAGTTTTCAGATAAGCCAAAGCCTCAACAATTGCCGGCCAACACTCTTGCAGAAACTCACAATCTGTGCCGCCAGTCAACAGGAAATCCCGATAAACCTGCAACACAAAATCGCAAGGCAAATCCTTCCACAAGTTGCAATCTTGATAGCTAGTATAATTCGTTTTCTCCCAAGGATGTTCGTTGGGAGCACCCAAATCGTGCGGCGTCGCACCGACAGCTTTTCTAATAGCCGAAGCTTGATTCCAGCCAATAATTCTCGGCGTATCGTCTCCGGCTGAAATTGCCCTAGCGAACGCTAAAACCACCGACTTTTCCAAATCCGGCCACAGCATCAACAAAGCAAAAGAACCGTAAAGCCGCACGTCCAAACTTTCGTACCAGCGGTAATCAATGCACTCCAAAACCGCAAATTGACCCTTCGGATCGCGTTCGTCAGCCGCACTCCACAGCGTACCGCCGTCAGTTAGGATGTACAACTCGTTAAACAAAGCCATTTTAAAACTGTCTGACAAATCTTTCCGTTCTAAAATGGGTTTTTGCCAAGCTTCAATATTTTCGCGCCAAGTATCGGAATGCTTCATTGCAGTGCGAATAATCGGCCAAGCATTTTTGCCGTTGCGGCCGAAGAAATCCGTATAGCGGCGGTAATACCAAACTCCCGATGCAAACTCAGTAACTGGCAAATCCCAAGCTATAATAAAGGGAATTTTGCGAGTTTTTCCCGGTCGAATAGTAAAGCGAACTGCGATCGCACAAGCCAACTGTTCTCCTGCTGCTGCTGCTGTCTCGTCTCTGTCATCCAACAAGAAACCTTCAGCAGAAAAGTTGCGCCAAATATCCTCGCCATTCCCCGCCGGGTTCCAGCGAGTTTGATAAAATACTTCTACCGCCGGATTAGTAATAGTTGCGATCGCCCATTGTCCATCCCCCTCTTGCGGTTCGTCCTCAGCAGTCAACCGCGTCATGACGCAACCGATCCGGTGAAAATCTTCCACCAACAAATTCAAATTTCCGGCACTTTCTCCCCACCGGGGTTTATAATCATAAAATGGACTGCCATCATCTCGCACCATCACTTTCGGCGACTTATTGGCATTAGTAAACCAACCGACAATATTCTCCCAAGTCAGCATGATGCTAAGAGTAATCGGCGCATCTGTAGGATTGTGCGCCACCCATTCAAACATGGCAACTGGGTAACTGCTTTCCTGATAATTGTTTGGCAAAATTGGCGAAAATTGCTCGCAGCTTAATTGAGCCTGAAACACATTTTCGTAAACAAACCAACTGCGCGGATACAAAGCATGATAACTCCCCGAAGAATTAGACTCTTCCCCGGTTCTTTCTTCTTCTTCCCTTCTTCCTTCTTCCTTTTTCCTTCTTCCTTCCGATGGATACCATTTCCAACTAGATAAACTGCCATCGGTAGGCGGTTCAGTGGACAGTGCAAAAGCTTGTTTCTTGCCTTGAGTTTCTTCAAAAACGCTGAACTGACAAGCGGGCAAACTGCGAAAAATGTGTTCGCCGCCGTCAATGTGCCAGAGGTTGAAGTCGCCGCGGGACGATCGCCCGATGCAGCCGGCACCGAACCCGCCCAGAGGCATTCCGTGCCAGGGGCCGTCGTCGAGATTGCTGGCGTAGCGGACTGTATAGGGATTCTCCCAACCGAGGCCGATGGGACGTTTCCAGGCCTGTGGGGGGATGTTTGGATGGGATGTGCGATCGTTATTCATGTCATCAATTTTAGCGCTCGATCGAGCTTTACAATTTTTTTTATTTAAGTTTAAGCTTTTATCGCTCGAACAAATCCCGATATTTCCGACGACTGTTGACTGTTGATTGTTGACCTAAAGCAATTGGTTTCAGGTTCCCCGGCTTCATCAATTCTCCAATCTAAAATCTAAAATATAAAATCTAAAATCGCTTGGGCGATTCCCCTAACGCGGAAGAATATCATCTAACCGAAGTTCCAAGTTCTTTAGCAGAGGAGAAATAATCGGTTGGCCGAGGCGAAATTGTTGCTGGGTGTAATCTTGGTCAATCAGTTGGCAAACGGTGATAGTAGGTTGTTTTGGTTTACCGATAAAAGCCACACCCCCTAATCCGCGATAATCAACTATCCAATATTCTGGAATCCCTAAAAGAGCATATTCTTCAACTTTTCGGGCGTAATCTGTTTCCCAGTTAGTGCTGACGACTTCTACCACCAATTTAATAGATCTTCCCAGCGTAATCACAGGTTCTCTTTCCCAAAGAGGTTCGCTGACAATAGCAGTTTCATCTAATACGACAATATCGGGACGGCGGGCAGTAGCTGCATCTGAGAATGGACGGATTAAACAAGTGCGGGGAATGAACCAAGGTAGTTTTTCGGCTGCGATGGCGATGCCGATTTGAGTTGCTAGTTTACCGCTGACGGTTTCGTGTGGGCCTGTGGGTTCCATGTCAACTAATTCTCCGTCAGCGAGCTCGTAGCGGAAGTTGTCACAATATCGATCGAGGAATGTTTCAAAAGTTAGGATTTTTTGCGCGGTGTAAGCCATTGGAAACTAATAGTTTTTTGCTTAAAATCTTATTCTATCAACTAACCAAATCCCAAATCAGTTCCTTTCCCCGCGTGAACCAAAGCCAACTTTTCGTAACGCTTAGCGTGTTCCACCAACTCGGCCGCTTCTTCCTCAGAGACATCCCGCAGGCGTTTGGCAGGCACTCCCGCAACTAGCGTATGAGGGGGAACGTCCTTGGTGACAACCGCCCCTGCACCGACGATAGAGCCTCTGCCCACCCTCACTCCGTCCAGGACGATCGCCCCAATCCCGATCAGGCAGCCCCGTTCAATGTAAGCTGAGTGAATCACGGCTCGGTGTCCGACTGTCACGAAATCTTCCAAAACAGTCGGTTTCCCGGGATCGCCGTGCAGAATTGCTCCATCTTGGATATTGGTACTTGAGCCGATCGCAATTCGCTCTACATCCGCCCGCACCACCGCCCCGTACCAGATACTAGCGCCCGCTGCCACCTCAACCCTGCCGATCACAACAGCACCTTCAGCGACAAAAGCCGCTTGGGATAGATCGGGCCTGGGCCAATAGGAAGGAAGTGCACGCAGAGATTCGTTGAGATTGCTCATTTGTTGGTCGATCGTTATACTTCTAGCAGATTAGCTGGTTCTTGATACGGGATATAATAAAAGTATTTGGGACTTTTGCAGAGAAAATATGCTGGGACGCAAATAAATGATTGAAGTTGCCTTGCAATACCCGATGTTTGGCCCGGAAATTCAGTGTCCCCACTGTCGCCAAACAATTCCGGCTCTAACGCTCACGGATACCTATTTGTGTCCGCGTCACGGGGCATTTGAGGCAGATCCAAAAACTGGGGAACTGGTTCACCTTCAGTCTGGGCGGCACTGGCGCCGCTGGGAGAGTGAATGGTATCGCCAGCACACGCACCCGGACGGGATTCGGTTTGAAATTCACGAAGCGCTCGATCGACTCTATACTCAAGGCTACCGAGCAACTCGCGTGATCGTTGCCCAACGCTATCGGGACTTAATCAGCGCTTATTTGGAACGCAGCACGCCTTGGCGCGGTCAGGCGGAATCGCCCCGGCCGAGGCTGTACGGTTTGCCTGTGGATTTTAGCCCCGACCCCCAAGAAGATCCTTGTTGGGAAGTGATTAATTTTGATTTGGAAAAAGAGCCGGGAGTTCCGATTAGATATCCCTATTTTCGGTTGTTTGAATAGTTATTAGTCATTAGTCATTAGTCATTGGTCATTAGGCAGTGGTTATTGGTTATTGGTTATTAGTTATTAGTTTATTAGTAAGTATTAGGTAACAAATAACAACTGACAACTGCCAACTGCCAACTGACAACTGCCAACTGCCAACTGACAACTGTCAACTGACAAAATCAAATGCACCACGCCTCGATTCGCACTGCTAACATTCACCGGGCGATCGCCTTTTACGAACAGTTGGGGTTTACTGTAAGCGATCGCTTTACCACAGGTTACACCCTAGCCTGTTGGATGGAAGGTCTCAACGGACGCATCGAACTCATTCAAATCCCGGAACCAAAACCCGCACCGGATGCTTTCGGAGACGAGCATTATGTTGGATACTATCATTTATCTTTTGATTTAACTGAGGCGACAACTGACTTGCCTAGTTGGTTGCAGTCTTTGAAAGAGCGGTTTGAGGAAGCTGCTAAAGACCAACCAAACCAGTTTCAATCTTTGAAAGTTTTATTAGAACCGACTCAACAGGCGATCGGGCAAAATGTTTACGAAGTAGCTTTTATTGCCGATACTGATGGTTTGCCTTTAGAATTTATCCGGCGGCTTAATTAGTTAATCACTAACGACTATGGATAATCATTCTCTCTCTCAATCGGAAACTGAGAATAGTTATTACTCTTAATCCCTCATAACGTTCCCTACCAACTTAACAATATTTTTATAAAATCTACTAGATTTTTAACTCAAAATCTAGTAGATTTTATTTTTGACTCTATAATATGAATATCTATTCATACTATCATTTGTTAGAATAAACCTAGGAAAAACCATGCAAAAAGCCAAATCGAGCGATTCCGGCTGCTGTAGTCACGACGACCACCACGAACACAGCCATGAGAATCATAACCACGACCACGACCACGACCACGGCCACGACCACGACCACGGGAACGGAGATTTTAACCTCAAGCAAGAATTGATTCCTGTGATATTGGTTGTTGTACTATTTGTCGGCGGTTTAATTTTTGAAGAAAAACTGCACAACACGCCCTATTCTATAGGTGAATATCTGGTTTTCATCCCAGCCTATCTTTTAAGCGGATGGAATGTTTTAACCATTGCGGGGCGCAATATTCTGCGAGGTCGATTTTTTGATGAAAATTTCTTAATGACTGTAGCAACACTCGGCGCTGTAGCCATTCACAAACTCCCTGAAGCAGTCGGGGTGATGTTATTTTTCAAAATCGGAGAACTTTTTCAAGAATTTGCGATCGGGCGATCTCGTCAATCGATCAAATCGCTTTTAGAAATTCGCCCAGATTATGCCAACCTCAAGGACAACGGCGACATCAAAAAAGTTGCGCCAGAAACCGTAGCTGTCGGCGATATCATCCTTGTCAAACCGGGAGAAAAAATTCCCTTAGACGGGGAAATTATCGACGGCAACTCTCAGATTGACACATCTGCACTAACTGGAGAATCAGTACCTCGAACCGTGAAAGTTGGAGAAACAGTTTTAGCAGGAACAATTAACCAGACAGGAGTTCTCACCGTCAAAGTTACCAAACTCTTCGGCGAATCTTCAATCTCCCGAATTCTGGAATTAGTAGAAAATGCCAGAAGCAAAAAAGCTGAAACTGAGAAATTTATCACTAAATTTGCCAGTTACTACACGCCTTTTGTCGTATTTGCATCGCTAGCAGTGGCTTTAATTCCGCCTTTGTTGATTTCAGGAGCAACTAATGCCGATCGCTTTTTATGGGTTTACCGCGCCCTTGTCTTATTAGTTATTTCCTGTCCTTGCGGATTGGTGATTAGCATTCCTCTGGGATACTTTGGGGGAATTGGCGGTGCAGCCAAGCGCGGTATTTTGGTTAAAGGCTCGACTTTTCTAGATACCCTGACAGCAGTCAAGACCGTTGTTTTGGACAAAACAGGAACTCTAACAAAAGGAGTTTTTCAAGTAGCACAAATTGTGCCTCAGAATGGTTTTTCCCAAACAGAGTTAATGGCAATAGCGGCTAAAATAGAATCTCAATCAAATCACCCAGTCGCGAAATCTATTCTGGAAGCTTACGGCGGAAAAATAGATTCATCGGATGTGAAAGATTACGAAGAAATAGCGGGACACGGCATCCGAGCAAAATTAAATAATCAAATTGTGCTTGCGGGAAATGACCGTTTGCTGCACCGAGAAAACATTGCTCACGATGTCTGCAATGCTGAAGGTACGATCGTGCATTTAGCGGTAGACAACCGCTACGCTGGGTATATTTTGATTGCTGACGAGCTTAAGGAAGACGCAGTACAGGCTATTCGCGACCTCAAGAAACTGGGTGTTGAGCGAATCGTGATGCTCACAGGAGATAATCAAGCTGTAGCCGATAGTGTTGCGAAAAAGCTCGGTTTAGATTCCTATTTAGCCGACTTATTACCCGAAGGAAAAGTCGAGGCGATCGAAAAACTGATCGGCGAATCTAAAAAAGGCGACAAAATTGTTTTTGTCGGGGATGGAATTAATGATGCACCAGTGCTTGCTAGAGCTGATGTGGGCATAGCGATGGGGGGTTTGGGTTCGGATGCGGCGATCGAAACTGCCGATGTTGTAATTATGTCAGATGCACCGTCAAAGGTGGCTGAAGCCATCCAAATTGCCCGAAAAACTCACAATATTGTTTGGCAAAATATCATTTTTGCCATGTTAGTCAAAGGCATATTTATTGCTTTGGGTGCTTTTGGTTTAGCGACAATGTGGGAAGCAGTTTTTGCTGATGTTGGGGTAGCTTTAGCAGCTATTTTTAATGCGACTAGAGTTTTGAAATAGAGTGTTCGCAGACAAGGGTGATTTTTGCCGATCGACCTCATCATAGTCGATCGCGCGCACCTCAGTTCAACCTCAAAATATACACAACTTAATATATACGGTGACTCTGCCGGATTTCGATCCGACTGATGACATTCCGCTACCTTTGTGAGAATATGAAAAGAATATGAAAATTATTTAAAGGTAAAACCAATGACTCACCCCGAAAATAGGCCCAGCTTGCCTGAAGTTCACCGCAGCATCCCCGTTCCTAACAGCAAAGGTTTCTGGCGTAAAATGCTGGCCTACGCAGGGCCTGGATATTTGGTTTCAGTCGGTTACATGGACCCCGGAAACTGGGCGACTGATTTAGCGGGGGGAGCAAAGTTTGGCTATGCGCTATTAAGCGTGATTTTGCTATCTAATTTGATGGCAATTTTGCTGCAATCACTCTGCGTGCGTTTGGGAGTGGCAACGGGACGAGATTTGGCACAAGCTTGTCGAGATTATTTCAGTCCGCGAGTCAGTTTTTTGCTGTGGATACTTTGTGAAATTGCTATTTCTGCTTGCGATTTAGCTGAACTTGTTGGAAGTGCGATCGGACTGCAATTGCTATTTGGCATTCCCTTAGTTTGGGGAGTGTGCATCACTGCGCTAGATGTGATAATGGTGCTATTTCTACAAGGAAAAGGCTTTCGTTATATCGAAGCTTTAGTGATTACGATTATTGCAATTATTGGCGGTTGCTTTATTGCCGAAATGATTTTTGCAAAACCTGATGCCGGAGGAGTTTTACTCGGTTATGTTCCCAGCCTAGAGATTTTGCAAAATCAGGCAATGCTTTATATTGCGGTTGGTATTTTGGGGGCAACGGTGATGCCGCACAATCTTTACTTGCATTCATCGATCGTGCAAACTCGCGCTTGGGAAGAAGCTTCTGATAAAAAATGGGAAGCAATTAAATTTGGCACAATTGATTCTACCGTAGCGCTGTCAATAGCTTTGTTTATTAATTCAGCAATTCTGATATTGTCTGCTGCAACTTTTCACTTTTCTGGCTATCAAGAAGTAGCAGAAATTCAAGATGCTTACAAACTGCTTTCTCCGGTGCTGGGTGTGGGTTATGCCAGTGCAATTTTTGCTTTTGCTTTATTGGCTTCGGGGCAGAACTCAACCTTGACTGCAACTCTAGCAGGACAGATTGTGATGGAAGGGTTTCTCAATTTTCGGCTGCGGCCTTGGTTGCGGCGGTTGCTGACTCGACTGATTGCAATTGTACCGGCTTTGATCGCAATTATCTTGTTCGGTGAAGGCAGTACAACTAATTTACTGGTTTTCAGTCAAGTGATTCTCAGTTTGCAATTACCTTTTGCAGTAATTCCCTTGGTAATGTTTACCTCAAACCGCCGCTTAATGGGAGAGTTTGTGAATCCATTTTGGCTCAAAGCAGTAGCTTGGTTCGTGGCTAGTATTATAGTAGGATTAAATAGTTGGCTGTTATTACAAACCATTTTCTAGCAATCTGAAGCTAAATAAAACTACAAAAACAAAACCCGCCTGCGCGGGTTTTATCTTAAAGCTAATTGTTAAGGACTGACGGTTTCAACTACTTCTGAGGAACAAGAACCTCTTTAGCGGCAACGGGACGGGCCGAGGAAGCGGTAGTTTTCAAAAGTGCGATCGCCTGCGCGTAGCAAGGATCGTCCTTAGTCGCCACCAACATCGGTTTGTTAGCTAATTTCAGCTTTTGTTCGTCGGTTACTTCGACCTTAACATCAGGAGTAACCCCCTTGTGGCTGATATCGGTACCGTTGGGAGTATAGTAGTGAGCGATCGTCACCGCCAATCCCGAACCATCAGCCAAAGAATGCACCGACTGCACCAAAGCTTTGCCAAAAGTTTGGCCGCCCATCACAGTTGCGCGCTTGTTGTCCTTCAGAGCACCGGCCAAAATCTCGCTGGCGCTGGCTGAGTTGTCGTCCACGAGCACCACCAAAGGCTTGTCAGTGATTGCAGTGCGGTTTGCCCGCATTTCCTGAGAATCGCCCGCGCGATCGACTGTGCGGACGATCGCCCCGGTATCCATCCACATCCGAGCAATATCAATGCTCACTCGCAGCAACCCGCCGGGATTGCCCCGCAAATCCAACACAAAAGCGTCAGCTTTCTGATCCGAGAGCTTTTTAATCGCCGCCTGCATTTGTTCGCCCGCGTGGGAGCTAAACTCTTGCAAGCGGATGTAACCGACATTCTTACCGCCTTCATTCTTGAGGCTGTAGCGAACCGCTGCTACCTCAATTCTCGCCCTAGTCAGAGTGATATCAAATTCGCTTTTGCCCTGACGAGCAATCCGCAGCGTGACTTTCGTGCCTTCGTCGCCCCGAATTACCTGAGCCGCATCCGAGACAGTCATGCCTTTGGTAGCTTTGCCGTCAATCACCAAAATCGTATCGCCCGCTTGAATCCCTGCCTTCAGGGCCGGGGAATTTTCCATCGGCTCGACTACCCTAATCGCTTTCGTTTTCTCGTCTTCTTCCAGCCTCATCCCCACCCCTGTCAGTTCCCCGGAGGTTTGATTCGTCAGCGCTTCGTACTGCTTCGGGTCCATGAAGCGCGTGTAGGGGTCGTTTAATTTCTCTAGGGCTTTGCGGAGGGCGGTGTAGGCAGCTTCGCGAGAAGTATAATTTTTGCTCAGCAAGTCTTGGCGAGTTACTTGCCAGTCAGTCTTGTTAAAGCTGCCATCAACATACTCTCGGTTCACAATTTGCCAAGCTTCGTCTAAGACAGCTTTGGGGCTATCTTGAAGCTCGGCGCGGACTGATTGACTCAGGCCGGGAACGAGTAAAGATATCGAAGCGGTTGTTGCCATCGCCCCACTGAACAGGGCTGCCTGTAATTTAGAAAAGCGTCTGCGGGCTTGATTCATTGAATTTGGCTCAATTCGATTTTAGATTTTTGATTTGAGATTTTATATTGCTAAAAAATCTCACACTACTACTTAAACTATTGTGTGGAGGCTCCACTATCCCTTTGGACAGTTTAACGAGATTCTTAGTCGATCGCCAACCAATTACTACTCTCTTTCAATAAACTTAATTTAAAACTTGGATTTAAATGTGCCGTGGAAGCTAAAATCGAACAATTTTCGCGTAAGTGGTTGAGCCTGCTCGTTAATGGAGTTATCGGTCTAGCAGCGCTGGCGGGAGTCGTTGCCATGCAGTCGAGCGGGGAGTTGGGCGGAATGCGCTCTGTGGGTGTTCAGGGGCAAAAGCCGCTCTCTGCAATTTCTGCTGCCAGTTTCAAGCAAGCCTCACAGCAAGAAGCGCAGCAAGAAGCCCTGCGGCTGAAAATGCTCAAAACTATCCCTAGTTTTGGGTTTGACAATTTAATTGCAGATTGGACATTTCTCAAATTTTTGCAGTATTTTGGCGACGACGAAGCGCGAGATGTGACGGGCTACAATCTCAGCCAAGATTATTTTGACATAGTTACGCGGCGCGACCCGAGGTGGGCTGACATTTACCTGTTTCTTTCCACAGCTATTTCTTTTTATCAGGGAAAGCCTGAAACTGCTGTTAATTTGATAGAGCGCGGTACTAGCGCCCTTTCGCCACAAATTAATCCCCAAGCGTGGATAGTGTGGCGAACTAAAGGTCTTGATGAGTTGCTGCTGTTGGGGGATATTCCCGAGTCAATTAACTCTCACGAAATGGCCGCTGATTGGGTGCAAGGAACCCCGCAAGGGCCGACATTGGCACCGATGTTCCGAGCAACTGCTGAGTATTTGCGCCGAGATCCTGATAGCGTACCGGTGCGGTTTACTGCTTGGAGCACAGTTTATGCTCAAACAACTGATAAGTTGGTGCGTCAAAGGGCGAAACAAGCTCTTGTCAAGTTGGGAGCTCAGGTGCAAAAAGATAAGAATGGAAAGGAGAGTTTTATTTTGCCGCCTCGAAAGTAGTTGACTGTTGACGGTTGACTGTTGACTTTAATTCTCCAATCTAAAATCTAAAATCTCAAATCGGCTTGACTTAGTTCGCGCCATTCACCGGGTTTGAGGCCTTCGAGATGCAAATGCCCGATCGCACTCCTGACTAGCCGCAGCGTCGGAAACCCTACTGCTGCGGTCATCCGGCGGACTTGGCGGTTGCGGCCTTCTGTGAGGGTCATTTCCAGCCATGCTGTCGGCACGTTTTTGCGAAATCTAATCGGCGGTTCGCGGGGCGGCAAAGGTGGTTCTGCTGACAATAATTGCACTTTTGCCGATCGAGTCCGATAATCTTGAATTGTGACACCTGTCTGCAAAGCTGCGATCGCACTTGCATCGGGAATTCGTTCGACTTGCACCCAGTAAGTGCGGGGATGAGCGAATTTCGGGTCACTGAGGCGGTGCTGCATTTGTCCGTCATCGGTTAGCAGCAACAAACCTTCACTATCGCGATCGAGCCTTCCTACTGCATAAATGTTAGGAATAGGAATATAGTCTTTGAGAGTGCTGCGTTTAGTTTCGCTAGAGTTGTCAGTGAATTGAGTTAAAACATCGTAGGGTTTATAAAATAGAATGTAACGATAGGGCATGACAAATTAAAAAATAAAAATGTACCAACAGTGCAAGCAGAAACGATATAACTAAAAAAAAAACACCTTCTATCTCTCTTCTCTCCTCTGCGCCCTCTGCGCCCTCTGCGGTTCATAAAAAAATAAATCTTATTAACCAACGATTCAAACCTGCTATAAAATATTCAGCCTTTAAGACCCTCGCAAATCTCAACTACCCTATTTTACCATGCCCGAAGCCACACACCGCGTTTGCATCGTCTTAGGAACACGCCCGGAAGCGATTAAACTAGCCCCAGTAATTCAACAGTTCAAAAGTTCGCCAACCTTTGACACCCAAATAATTTTAACCGGTCAGCACCGAGAAATGGTCGAGCAAGTAATGCGAATGTTCGATCTAAAAGCCGATCGGGATTTAGCAATTATGCAGCACCAGCAAACCTTGACGGATATTACTTCCCGGAGTTTGCAGGGTTTGGAAGCTTTGTTTAAAGAATTGCAGCCCGAAATCGTCTTAGTTCAGGGCGATACAACGACTGCGTTTGCCGCTGCTTTGGCTGCATTTTACCATAAAATACCCGTAGGTCACGTAGAAGCCGGATTGCGGACAGACGACGTGTTCAATCCTTACCCCGAAGAGGCTAACCGACGGTTGATATCTCAGCTCACACGGCTGCATTTTGCCCCGACAGAGCTGGCCCAAGAGAATTTAGGGCGATCGGGCGTTTTGGGAGAAATTCACCGTACAGGCAACACAGTAATCGATGCTTTGCTTTCTGTCGCCAAACGCGAACCAGAATGCAACATTCCTAACTTAGATTGGAACAAATATCGCACTATCTTAGCAACAGTTCACCGCCGCGAAAATTGGGGCGAACCTTTAGCAGGAATTGCTCAGGCATTTCTCCAAATCTTAGATAATTTTCACGATACAGCCTTGCTCTTACCTCTACACCGAAATCCGACAGTTCGAGAACCTTTGCAAGCTCTTTTGGGCGACCATCCGAGAGTATTTTTAACTGAACCTTTAGATTACGCAGAATTAGTAGGAGCGATGCAGAGATGTCATTTAATTTTAACAGATTCCGGCGGCTTGCAAGAGGAAGCACCTAGTTTGGGCAAGCCAGTTTTAGTATTGCGAGAAACCACAGAAAGACCAGAAGCAATTTCCGCAGGAACCGCTAAACTTGTAGGTACGAATTCTGATACAATTTTCACAGCAGCGGCAGAATTGCTCAGCAATTCCGCAGCATACAACGCCATGGCAATGGCAATTAATCCCTTTGGGGACGGTTTGGCAGCGTCGCGGATTTTGAAAATTGTTGAAGAGTATTTTAGTTAACTACCCCCTCGCGAGTTGGGCGGTTGAAACCGCCACTACACAAACAAAGTCCGCCTGCGCGGACTCTAAAAGAAAGTGCGTAATTCCTGCTAAAAAAACCCGGTTTCTGCCTCCTTTCCCGAATTACCAATCCCCACCGCCACCCCCACTACTGCTGTAGTCGCTACTGCTACTGCTGTAGTCGTTACTGCTGCTAATGCTGTAGTCGCTACTGCTGCTACTGCTGTAGTCCCTACTGCTGTAGTCGCCACCCCCACCGCCACCGCTGGAGTCGCCACCACCACCGCTGGAGTCGCTACTGCTAATGCTGTAGTCGCCACCGCCACCGCCACCGCTGGAGTCGCCACCGCCAAAGCTACCTCCGCAGTCGCTGTTGCTAATACTGTAGTCGCTGCTATTAGTGCTGTAATCGCCACCGCAATCATCGCTACTACTGTTACTGCTGTAGTCACTGTTGCTAATACTGTAGTCGCTGCTATTAGTGCTGTAGTAGCCACCGCAATCATCGCTATTACTGTTAGTGCTGTAGTCGCTAGTGCTACTGTAATCGATGATGTTAGTGCTGTAGTCGCCAGCCCCACCGTAATAGTTGTGGGTGTTACTGCTGTAATTGGGACTGTTACTGCTGTAATTGCGCGGATAACGGCGGTGGGAGGGGGAAGGAGAATTCCCAGAAAATAAGCTGCGAAATATCCTGAAGATAATGAAGCAAGGTATAAATGCTATGAATGCTATGAATAACAACCCTAATAAGCCATAGATTAAATTCGATGAATCTTCACCTGTGGATGTACTATTGCTAATAACTGGCGATTGGCTAGGTATTGCTGACGGTTTCACCCCTTGAGATGGTACGATTGGAGCCAAAGGCAGCGTGGTTTGAGATTGAGCATTTACCGTCGGAGTTTGTAAAACATTTACTAACGCCTTTGTCCCGGCTAATGTGCCCCCGTTAAAGTCCTGCTGTTTAAATCTGGGCGTAATTTCCGTTTTAATAATTCCCACTACCTTCGCATCGGGTAAAATGCTTTGAATGCCAGAACCTGTTTCAATTTGAACGCGGCGTTCACCCGACGAAATCAACAATAAAACTCCGTTATTTGTACCTTTTTTGCCAATACCCCAAAAGTTAAATAATTCTGTAACAAATGCTTTTGGTGTCGCAGATGGTTTAGTATCAAGCACTGTCACAACAGCGATTTCTGAGCCGTTTTTCGCCTCTAAATCCGAAATCATTTGATTTAGTTGAGTTTCGGTGCTGTCGCTGAGAATGTTTGCCTTGTCCGTTACCCAAGTATTATTTAATTGACGGGGATTCGGTACTTTTTGTACTGTTATAGCTTGGCTCGTTAGGGGAAATGCAATTGCCGAAAAGCACAGCAAACTGCTCCAGATTATTTGTTTATTGCTAAATTGTAACTGCATCGCTTCAGTCTCCTGAATAACTGCTAGTCTGAAAGTGACATATATCTGTCCGCCTAATTACAATTAAATAACCAGCTCACTGTGATGTCAATTCATATTATTCAGAAATTGGATTCATAAAAATCATAATTTTAGGTGCGCCCTAAGCACTTTACATTTATAGTCTGGACGCACGGGTGGCGAGAAACCGGGTTTTTAAGCAAAATAATTTAGGACTTACGCAACTCGCACATTAAACAAAGGTATGTAGTTGCGCTTCAGCGCTCTTTCCTAAGCTAAGAGCGCTGAAGCGCAACTACATACCTAAAATTTAACCCCTAGTTGTGACAGTTGGTCTTAGTCCTAATAATTGCTGAAAACCGTCACTCTCGGTTCAAAAACCCGGTTTTTTAGTGGGCGAGTGCGAACTAATTAAGATATTTTTAATGAGAGGGAAGTTGTGGCCCAAAATTGCTGCTGCCTCTATAACCGGATAAAATAGCAAGTTTTTCCAAAGATTGCCGGCCCGTGTAATATTTCCCCCGAATTTCCCAAGTGGGATAAGCTTTAATATTGGCAGCTTTGCACAAATCGGGTTGAGCATCTTTGCCTCTGGGATCGCACTCAATGTAAGTAATTGCGGTAAATGCTTCTGTGCCAAAAAGTTCTTGTTGCGTGTGACAGTGAGGACACCAGTAAGCACCGTACATTCTAGCTTTGATTGTCTGTAAATGGGTTGCTAAAGCGATTTGATCGGGTACGGATTCGCTGCGAATAGGTGGCGCTTCTTGTTCGGTAACAGGCTGTGCGAAAGGGGGAGGAGGAGGGAGGGTTTGTGCTAATTTTTGAGTGGATTTGTTGCTGAAACTGAACTGTGCAATTCCTCCGTCTGCTTTGGTACTGACGAAAATCCCCAAAGTCAGGAAAATGCCGATCGCACAAAAGTTGAATTTGCTTACTCTCATCTTGGATTTCATCTTGGATTTACTAGGATTTCGCGAGCTTGATTCATAGCCTCTACAGCATTGTTTACCACAAAGATGTTAAATTGTGCTAAACCTTTAAAAAAAAGTTGACTTTCGGCGCTGTGATTTAACAATATAACTTGTTTGTTAGCTTTCAGAGCGAGGGCTATTTCCGAAGCCGTGCCCGTGCCCATACCGCAAGCAATTATTACATCTGAAGAAAGAATGTTAATATTATTTCTGGCGTTTCCCATATCGGTGACAATGGCAATATCTACAGCTTCAGAAATGCCGCGAGTGTCATTTCCCGGAAGGATGCCGACTGTTAAACCGTTAGCTGATTTTGCTCCTTTGTTGGCTGCATCCATGACGCCGACATTTCTACCGCCAGTTAGCAATATCCATCCTGCTTCGGCGATGAGTTGTCCGAGTTGATAGGCGTTTTCTAAGTCGGTTGATGTGGCACTTTCGCCCGGGCCCATGATGCCAACGATGATTTTTTTCATAGTTTTGGGGTGAATATGGTGTTATTAATACTTGCGAGTGTTTTTGCACACTATCTACGAATGTATGTTATTATAAAGATAGTGGCTTCCTAAAAACAGCTTTTGACATAACTAACTTTCTGAAGCTTCCTAGTATTTTTACTATGAAAGAGCAAACATTTAAACTAGATGAATCTCAGATAAAATTTTTAGAACTCTGTCAAAACTATGGATTTAAAGATCCTAGTGAATTGGTTAGAATAGCGATTCAACGGTTGGAATTAGCGTTAGAAACCGAGCAGTTGAAAGAATCAGCGATGCTCTATGCGGAAGTCTATGCAGAAGAGACAGAGTTACAGGAATTGGCGGAATTAGGTTTAGAAGAATGGCCTAAGGAATCAAACTGAAACGGGGGCTAATTATTGAAGTCAATCTTGACCCTACTAGGGGTTCTGAAACAGGAAAAATTAGACCTTGTATTATTGTGACTAACAATACTTATAATGAGAGAGTTCCCATAATTCAGGTGGTTCCAATTACTGCTTGGAGTGAAAAAAAAGCCAAGATTAGAAGTAATGTGGAGATTGAACCTTCAGAAGCAAATAGATTAACAAAAAAATCTCTTGCAGATTGTTTGCAAACGCGCCCTATACATTATTTTTCTCGCTTGGTGGATATCCGAGGTGAAGTTGAGCCAGAGGTTTTACTAAAAATTGATCGAGATCTCAGAATTGTGTTTGCTTTGTAAATTTTCAACTTTTTAAAGAAGGAATTATCGGCGATATCCTTTCTGAATCTGGCTGAGAAAGGGATCTCGCTCTTTTTTAATAACCGCAGATTAACGCAGATTAACGCAGATGTAAGAAGGGATGTCGCTCGTTTGATGAATGATGGGCCATCGGCTTTCTGAATTATTAGAAAGCGATCTCGCTATAATTCCAGATAGCGCTGCAAAATCTCTTGACTTTGGGAAAATAGCTCGGATTCCAATTGGCCCACTTGTTGTACTAATCTTGTTTTGTCGAAAGTCATGGGATCGACACAGACTAGCAAACTATCTGCATCTAAACCATTTTGTGGGGATGCGGGTACTAATATCACAGCAGCAGAAATCCGAGGATCGTGAGGACGAGCAGATGTAAATGGCAAAACAGTCACTTTGCTGCGCCGCTCGTTGAACAGCGTACCAGAAATGACTAACGCAGGGCGCGTTTTGCGTATTTCTGTTCCTACTGAGGGATCAAATCTAGCTATCCAGATGCTTCCCAGTCGGTAATCGCTTGAGCTTGCCATTCCTCATCCCATCCTAAATCTAATTCGTCAATTAGCTTGCAAGCTTCTGCTAAAGCTTGGTTTTCTTGTTGTTTTCGCCATTGTTTTAAGAGAGATTCTATCAAAGCACTGGGGTTGGGCGCTTTTTGATTGACGTATGTGAGTAAGTCATCTGGCAAGCTGATAGAGATGTCGCTCATTGGCTAATCAGAATAGTTTTTTGTAATTATTTTAGCAACAATTGACTGAAATGACAATTTTTTGTTAGTTGAATGCAACAATAAGGGATCTCGCTCTTTTGATGAATCATGAGCGAGATCCTTTCTGCATTTGGCTGAGAAAGGGATCTCGCTCTTTTTTCACCGCAGATGGACACAGATTAACGCAGATGTAAGAAGGGATATCGCTCTTTTGACGAATTATGGGCGAGAGCCTTTCTGAATTATTAGAAAGGACGATCGCTATAATTCCAGATAGCGCTGAAAAATCTCTTGTGGACGAGATCGAATTCTGGATTTTCATCGAAGTGGGCGAATAGCTGCGGAATGCGATCGTGGCTACCTAACTTGTTCAGGTGTTGAGGCTCGCTTTAAAACAGGCGTTTGGCTTCTTGCAGCAAGAAGAGATCATTGGACTGGGGCTGGAATCTCTTAACCACGGGCGAGGGCTTGTCGGGTAGATATTCGTCCTGTGCTAAGTAGGTTTCGCCAAATCCACCTTTACCCAAAGAGCTGATTATGTAGTAATGTCCGCCAAGAGTTTTGCCAATAATCATTTTGTTGTGATAATATTTTTGATAATTATCACACACTCAGATCGGATGCGGCGTACTTCTCTAAACCGTCGGGGAAGCAGCTTCATTAAAACTCAATAACTGCAATAAAGGCAATGACTATAAAATCGCTCGCAGATTACGATCGGGCTATTCAACTTAATCCCAACTATGCTGATGCCTACAAGAATCGGGGTAATCTCAAATCTACTCTTGAAGACAAACAGAGTGCAATCCAAGATTACCAAAAAGCCGCTGATTTGTATAAGCAACAAGGGAAGACAAGTGATGAGCAAGATGCTGTTAACCAAGTAAACAAATTATCCGAACAGTAACGACAAATTAAGAATAATCATCCCTTCAGATGACTGGCTAACTCCTGAAAAGTATCAAGAGGAATCGCCCAACTCAAAGCTTCCATCTGCCGAAAAACACCCTGAGAAGGCACACTCCCATCCGCCAACTTAAACACATCAATTCCCCCCAAAGGATATTTCGATTTACCATTAATCCCCACCAACTTACCAGAAATATCCAATACAGGCCCGCCACTCATCCCCTCGGCAATATCATTAGTGTAACCAAGTTGGTATCCACTCTCAA
This sequence comes from Microcoleus sp. K4-B3, assembly GCF_036704615.1. Taxonomy (NCBI): domain Bacteria; kingdom Bacillati; phylum Cyanobacteriota; class Cyanophyceae; order Oscillatoriales; family Microcoleaceae; genus Microcoleus; species Microcoleus sp. K4-B3. The sequence goes on along the minus strand of NZ_JAUBSF010000037.1, from coordinate 5,561 downwards.
GGGATTGAGCGGGCAACATTCCCACTTTCCCACTCGTTAACTTAAAAGCTTTTAGCCCCCAATTCCGAGTCTTCTCTATAGACTCTGAATTAATCCAATGCCAATTCGGAAAACCCGCAGCATAAACCCCATCTCCCACCGATAGCTGATTTGAGTTTCCGATTTCCGCAACTCGATAGGATTGAGAAGTGGTCAACTGCACTAAAGCTAAATCTACTTTACCAAACTGAGACGAACGAAGCCATTTAGCAATATGCGTCAGTCCGTCTGCTGTCAATACTTGATAAGTTTTGTCCTGATTATCAGCTACCACATGATTGTTAGTCAAAACAGTATAAGTTTGTCCTTGACGCTGAATAATTACGCCGGAACCGGACACAGAATCAGATAAAATTCTGACAGTGACAAGATTCGCAATTTCTGAAACTTCCTGGTTAACTGGTTCGGAGATAACAGGAGATGCTGCTGAAAAATGTTCTGGTGTTTCTCGCGCTAAACCGTTCAATATGACAGTTAGTAGCACTGAGATTGCTAATATTTGCCACAGCCCGTAGGGACACGGCATTGCCTTGTCCCTACACTTCATAAACTTGGAATACGCTGTATTTTTGATTGTTCCAGTAAAGTGTGAAAGCAGGCTCATAATTATACCTCATTCGCTGACATTAACAGTTTGAGATACTGATATAATTATTACACTAACTGCCTCGACACCAACTACTAATCGCCTTTAGCCAAAGTAGAATAATCTCGAAAAAGCAATTAAATTAGTAGAGGACAAACTTTCCGGGTGCGAAGAAATCATCCTCCACTCACCTAGGCGAGGTCTAAAAAATCTCCCCAACAATCATCCCCGCCAATATTACAAATCCCACCCAAACATTTTGGCGAAAGATTTGACCATAAACCCGCCTAGGAATATCCGCTTTTCGCAGTTGACTGTACTGCAAAAACCACAAAATTGCCGCCGCACAAATTGCCATCCAAAAACCAATGTGCAAGTGCAGATTAATTCCCATTGCCACTAACAAACCGACTGTACCAACAAAGAAAAAACCCACAGCACTAGCCGCATTATCCCCAAAAAATATCGCGCTGGAATTCACGCCCAAACGCAGGTCGTCTTCCCGATCGCTCATCGCATAAACTGTATCAAATCCTAACGTCCACAGCACGACTGCACCCCACAGCAGCCAAGTAGCTAATTCTAGTTTCCCAACCGCGGCGCTCCAACTAATTAAAACTGCAAAACCCCAGGCAATTGATAACACTAATTGCGGCACTGGAAAGAATCTTTTTGCTAGGGGATAGCAGATAATTACTGGTACGGCGGCGACGCACAACCAGAAACTTAAAGGATTGAGATAAAAAGCGAGAATTGCCGCGCAAGCAAAGGAAATTAATGCAACTCCTATTCCAGTTTGCACGGTGAGGGCGCGGGATGCTAGGGGGCGCGATCGCGTTCTTTCTACTTCGGGATCAATATCGCGATCCCACAAGTCGTTGATGACGCATCCCGCCGCACTCGTGGCTAAGGTACCCAACACAATCACGCCCACCAATGCTGCGGGAGGCTTCCCGTGGGCTGCTAAAAAAACGGCCCAGAGGGCTGGAATCATTAAAATTAGCCTTCCTGCTGGTTTGTCCCATCTCAAAAGCCTCACGACGGTTAGCAAGGTGGATTCGGGTTGGCGATCGGGCTCTGTAAGCATTTCGATTATAGATTTGAGATTTTTAACCCTAAATTTTATCAAATTTTAGGCACAATCACTTACTATCTCTGCTGGCGATTCCCTACGGGATAGCTTCGCTCGCGCGTACTTCTGCCGGAATTGCCAACAGGTGAAAGTCTTGGCCAGTCAGCATTTCCCGATTTTTGCTAATTTAAGAGAATGCCTAACTGGATTCGTGAAATAATCATAAATATCTGTCAACCCCTATACACTCCAATGGTTAATTCACTTGCTGCTGCGGAGTCAAATCGCATTATTGCTGCTATTGATATGGGTACTAACTCGTTTCACATGGTGGTGGCGCGCATCGATCCGAAATTGCCCGCGTTTACGATTATTGCTAGAGAAAAAGATACGGTTCGGTTGGGCGATTGCGAGGTTAAGACAGGGTGCTTGAAGTCCGAGGTTATGGAAAGGGCGATCGCCACTCTGCGCCGCTTTCAAGATATTGCTAAAACTTTTAATGCTGAACAAATTATGGCTGTGGCTACGAGCGCTGTTCGGGAAGCTCCTAACGGGCGAGAGTTTCTCAAACAAGTTGCTGAAGAATTAGACCTGAATGTGAGTTTAATTTCCGGTCAGGAAGAAGCGCGGAGAATTTATCTCGGCGTTCTTTCGGGTATGGAGTTTAACAATCAGTCGCAGGTGATTATTGATATTGGGGGCGGTTCTACGGAGTTGATTTTAGGAGACAGTTCGGAGCCTCGCTGTCTCACCAGTACAAAAATTGGTGCTGTTCGCTTAACAGGACAATTTGTCAAAAGTGACCCGATTAGCAGGGAGGAGTTTGCTTATTTGCAAGCTTATATTCGGATTTCGCTGGAAAGACCGATCGACGAATTGCGCTCTCAATTCAATTCTGGCGAAACTTTGCGCTTGATTGGCACTGCTGGAACCATCGAAACTCTGGCGGCAATTAACGCTCGCGAAAAGTTGGGAACAGTGCCGAGTCCCCTAGCCGGATATCAGTTAACTTTAAAAGATTTGCGCGATTTAGTCAATCGCTTTCGCAAACTTTCTTACTCGGAAAGGTTGGCAATTCCGGGAATGTCGGACAAGCGGGCGGAAATTATTCTGGCCGGCGCTTTGATTTTGCAGGAAGCGATGACACTATTAGGGATGGAATCGCTGACTGTTTGCGATCGCTCTCTGAGAGAAGGCGTAATTGTTGACTGGATGCTGGCGCACGGTTTAATTGAAAACCGCTTGCGCTATCAAGGTTCAATCCGCCAGCGCAGCACTCTGCACATGGCTAACAAATATCAAGTCAATTTAGAACAAAGCGAAAGAACCGCAGCATTTGCGCTCAATTTCTTCGACCAAACTCAAGGAATCCTGCACAATTGGGGAACCGAAGAACGCGAGTTGCTGTGGGCTGCCGCGATTCTGCACAACTGCGGTTTGTACGTCAGTCATTCGGCGCACCACAAGCATTCTTACTATTTAATTCGCAATGGTGAGTTATTGGGATACACTGAAACAGAGATTGAAGTCATTGCTAATTTAGCTCGCTATCACCGAAAAAACCCTCCGAAAAAGAAGCACGAAAATTTTGTGATTATTCCCAAAAAATACCGGGAAGTAGTTAGTAAGTTGCATCCTTTTCTGCGGTTGGCTGTGGCTTTGGACAGGCGGCAGATTGGCGCAATTTCGGATTTTAAATGCGAACACCGCCCAGAAGTTCGAGAGTTTCATTTGCGGCTGCAACCGCTCAATCCAGAAGACGATTGCGCTCTGGAGCTGTGGAGTTTGGATTATAAAAAGCCGTCTTTTGAGGATGAGTACAATCTCAAATTAGTGGCAACTTTGGAGCCGACTCTGGTTCCCGTTTAAATACAAGGCAGAGCCTGGAAACGAGAAACTGTAGGGTGCTGTGCCAGAGAGATTCAAGGTGGTGAAGAAGACCCTCAAACGCTTGAAATCTCTCTGGCTGCGCTCGTTAAATCTTTTTCTTTTAACAGGCAATCGGGAATAAACCTAATTTATTGCCGATCGCCTGCCGGTAGGATGGGGTAAAGCCGGTCGATCGCACCAATACCCTAGAAGGGCAGCGCGCACCTACAAGCTACGAAAATGCAAGCGTTTGAGGGACTTCTATACCAGGCTCGGCATTCACCAAGACGCGGGCAGATTATGTAGTGCTTACCCGAAGATGGTAAAATCATTTAGATCGATCGCACTAGCTTGCACTCCGTTCAAAGCAGCCAACAGTTGACCATTCTGACCAATCCTGATGAAAGCTGTATTAGCGTTTTGGGTAATACTAAGTTGAGCAAAAGTTAGACCGCCCGCTAACACCAGCAAATCTTCACGATTGGTGAAATCAGTAATTATATCGCTGCCTTCACCTGCTGTTAAAACAAAGCGATCGCGCCCAATGTCGCCGCTGAGAATATCATTGCCCAAACCCCCAATCAGACAATCGTCGCCTTTACCGCCATAGAGAGTATCGTTGCCCTCCTCGCCGCATAGCTTGTCACTACCGCCGTTGCCAAACATCAAATCATTGCCAGCACCGCCGCACAGGGAATCTGGCTCGCCGTTAAAGTCGATCGGCCTGTCTCCGAAAATAGTATCGTCCCCGTCGTCTCCGCAAATGCTATCACTGCCGCGATCGCCCAACAGCAGATCGTTGCCAGTACCCCCCACCACAACGTCATTGCCCTTGCCGCCGTAAAGCGTATCATTGCCCTCGCCGCCGCTTAGAGTATCCGCAGCATCTCCCCCGTTCAATAAGTCGTTGCCCGCACCGCCAAAGAGCAAATCGCGTCCAGTCGAGTCAGGGTTAAACGGGTCAAAACTGCCTCCAAACAAGCAGTCGTTACCCTGAGCCCCAATGAGAGTATCATTGCCCTTGTCGCCCCAAATCAAGTCATCGTCTTTGCCGCCGATGGCCACATCATCGCCCTTACCCCCGAAAATGCGATCGTCGCCGCCGGCGCCGTTGAGGTAATCATTGCCAGCGCCGCCAAACAGCAAGTCTTTGTCTGCATTCGGGCCAAGGGGGATATTGCTGGGCAGTCCCCCGTAAATATTGTCGTTGCCTTTTTGGCCCAGCAGAATGTCGTCGCCGTTGAAACCGCTGATAACGTCGTTGAGATTGCTGCCAGTGAGGAAGTCGTCGCCGTCAGTGCCATTGAAAGTGCGATCGACTGAATTCGGATCCGGAATCGAACCGATCGCGGGTAGGGTAATCTGTTCGCAAATGCAATCAGTATCCCCGCCGCGAACGCTGTCAGAGTCAACAGGAGTTCCCGTCGGAGTCGGAGTTCCCGTTGGCGTTGGAGTTCCCGTTGGCGTTCCCGTTGGAGTCGGAGTTCCCGTCGGAGTCGGAGTTCCTGTCGGAGTAGGTGTCGGAGTTCCCGTCGGAGTCGGAGTCGGAGTTCCCGTCGGAGTAGGTGTCGGAGTTCCTGTCGGAGTTTCCGTCGGTGTCGGAGTTCCCGTCGGAGTCGGAGTCGGGGTTTCCGTGGAAGTCGGAGTCGGTGTTGGAGTTCCCGTCGGTGTTGGAGTTTCCGTGGGAGTCGGTGTTGGAGTTTCCGTGGGAGTCGGTGTCGGAGTTCCCGTCGGTGTTGGAGTTTCCGTGGGAGTCGGTGTTGGAGTTTCCGTGGGAGTCGGTGTCGGAGTTCCCGTCGGTGTTGGAGTTTCCGTGGGAGTCGGTGTTGGAGTTTCCGTGGGAGTCGGTGTCGGAGTTCCCGTCGGTGTTGGAGTTTCCGTGGGAGTCGGTGTTGGAGTTTCCGTGGGAGTCGGTGTCGGAGTTCCCGTCGGTGTTGGAGTTTCCGTGGGAGTCGGTGTTGGAGTTTCCGTGGGAGTCGGTGTCGGAGTTCCCGT